>NZ_JBHJUW010000018.1:0-93557 GCF_042268205.1 Streptomyces sp. NPDC056160 | reverse complement strand
CGGCAGCGGCGGCCCGGGGGGCCCGTGCGCGCCGGCCGCCCGCTGTCTCGAACTGGCACCGTAAAAAGTCCGCAAGAGTCAGCGAACAGCGCTAATTCGCTCGCACCGGTGATCCTGTGTCAAAACGGACCATGTCCCCGATGAGGTGGGCGAATGCCTCCCGGCGGACCCGTGTCCGCGAGCCCTGGGAAGATGTGCCAGAGTTGCCACGTCCGCCCTGTGAGGCCGTACCGTACGGCAGCACGGGTGGGACCAGTGGGGCAGCGGGAAGGGGCAGCCGGTTTGACCACGCACGCACCACAGGCGGCGCAGGCCGTCACGCTGCCCACGACGCTGGACGAGGCCGTGGCGGCGCTCACCGCCATGCCCGCCGCCGTACCCGTGGCGGGTGGCACGGACCTCATGGCCGCCGTCAACTCCGGGCAGCTCAGGCCCGCCGCGCTGGTCGGCCTCGGCCGGATCAGCGAGATCCGCGGCTGGCAGTACCAGGACGGGCACGCGCTGCTCGGCGCGGGCCTCACGCACGCGCGTATGGGGCGTCCCGACTTCGCCGCCCTGATCCCGGCGCTGGCCGCCGCCGCGCGCGCCGCGGGCCCGCCGCACATCCGCAACGCCGGCACCCTGGGCGGCAACATCGCCTCGGCCGCGCCCACCGGGGACGCGCTGCCGGTGCTGGCCGCCCTGGAGGCCACCCTGATCGTCGCGGGCCCGGGCGGGGCCCGCCGGGAGGTCCCGGTCTCCCACCTGCTGGCCGGCGTGGAGATGCTGCGCGGCGGCGAACTCATCGGCTACGTGCGCGTACCGCTGCTGCACGCCCCGCAGGTCTTCCTGAAGGCGACCGGCCGCACCGGTCCCGGCCGGGCGGTCGCCTCCGTGGCGCTCGTCCTCGACCCGGCCCGGCGCGGCGTGCGGTGCGCGGTCGGTGCCATAGCGCCGATGCCGCTCAGGCCGCTGGACGCCGAGCAGTGGGTGGCCGGGCTCATCGACTGGGACAACAACCGCGCGATCGTCCCCGAGGCGCTGAACGCCTTCGGCGAGTACGTGGCCGCGGCCTGCATCCCCGACCCGGCCGTGGCCGAGGACGGTTCGGTGCAGCAGCTCCCGCCCGCCGTACTGCATCTGCGGCGCACCGTCGCCGCGCTGGCCCGACGAGCACTGGGGAGGGCGCTGTCGTGACCGACGACCAGCACGGACAGGGCACGCCCCCCGGCGGCGGCCGCTGGGACCCGCTGCCGCAGGGCGACTACGACGACGGCGCCACCGCCTTCGTCAAGCTCCCCGAGGGCGGCATCGACGCGCTCCTGGCCGCCGACAGCCCGCTCGCCGCGCCGGGCCACGGGTACGTGCCGCCGCAGATAACGGTCACGTCCGCCCCGGCCGAGGCCACCGACCCGGCGGCGACCGGCACCTGGGCCGTACCCGCCGCGCCCGCCCAGGGCACCGGCTGGCCCGACCCGAACGCGGTGCCGCGGCCGGACGGGGGCCACGGCCACGGCGACACGGGCGCGGGCGAGGCGTTCGCCTACCGGCCCGAGGCGACCCAGCAGTGGAACTTCCAGGAGGTCCAGGGGCGCCTGGAGCCGCACGGGCACCAGGGCGACCAGGGACAGCACGGGCACCCCGAGGAGGCGCGGGCCGGTGGGGCGGCGCCCGGACACGACGTGACCGGGCAGTGGTCCATTCCCGTGGCCGGTGGTGACATCCCGGACGAATCCGGCGAGTTCACCACGTCGGCCCTGATCGAGCAGTGGGGCGGCACCCCTCCGGCCACCCTTCCCGGCGGCGCCCCCGCCCCGTGGGCCACCGAGACCGCGGGGCAGCCGTGGGGCCGGACCGCGCAGGAGCCGGCCCCGGGCGCGTACGGGAGCGACCCGTCGGGGCACTCGTACGGCGCCGGACTGCCCGCACCGGAGCGTGCCCCCGAACGCCCGGCCCCTGAGCACCCGGCCCCCGAACGCCCGGCCCTCGAACACCCGGTGCCCGTGGACCCGGTCCCCGGACACCTTCCCGAACACCCGGAACACCCGGCACCGCAGGCGCCCCCCGCCGCCCCCCAGGAGGCACCGGCAGCCGAGGCGCACCCCGCCTCGGAGGCGCCGTCCGGGCCCGTTGCGGACCGGGCCCCGGACGCGCCGGGGACCGCGACCGCCCCCACCGGGGTGCCCGCGCCCGTGCCCGCCCCTTCCGCCGGACAGCACCCCGGGGAGACCACGCAGGAGCCGTCCACCGACGCACCGGCGGCGGACGACGACGAAGGGCCCGTGGAGGCCCCCGAAGGCTCCGTGGGGCCGCCCGCGGACCCCGAGCCGGCCGAGGACACCGACGTCGAGCCCGGGGCCGCCCAGGAGCCCGTCACGGCCCCGGAGACCGACGCCGAGCCGGACGCCGCTGCCGACGCCCCCCGGACCGCCCCCGAGACCGACCACGAGACCGCTCCCGAGACCGACGCCGAACCCGGCCCGGACCACGGTCCGGACGCGGACGCCGTTGCGCAGGAGGCGCCGGCCCCGCGGGAGACGACAGCCGAACCGGACCCGCAGGGCCTGCCCCCCGCGCCGCCGCAGGACGAACACCCGCTCGCCTCCTACGTGTTGCGCGTCAACGGCGTCGACCGGCCCGTCACGGACGCCTGGATCGGCGAGTCGCTGCTGTACGTGCTGCGCGAGCGGCTCGGCCTGGCGGGCGCCAAGGACGGCTGCTCGCAGGGCGAGTGCGGCGCCTGCAACGTGCAGGTGGACGGCCGCCTCGTCGCCTCTTGCCTGGTGCCCGCCGTCACCTCGGCCGGCAGCGAGGTCCGCACGGTCGAGGGCCTGGCCGCCGACGGGCAGCCCTCGGACGTGCAGCGGGCGCTCGCGCGCTGCGGCGCGGTGCAGTGCGGCTTCTGCGTGCCGGGCATGGCGATGACCGTGCACGACCTGCTGGAGGGCAACCCGGCGCCGACCGAGCGGGAGACCCGGCAGGCCCTGTGCGGCAACCTGTGCCGCTGCTCCGGCTACCGGGGCGTCCTGCGGGCCGTCGAGGAGGTCGTCGCCGAGCGCGAGGCGTCGGCCGCCGCGGAGCACGCGGAGCCCGAGCACACCGGGCCCGAGCACACCGGCGCCGGATACGCCGAGACGGACGCCGGCGAGCCCCGCATCCCGCACCAGGCGGGCCCCGGAGCGGGCGGCATCCACCCGTCCGCCTTCGACACGCCCGGCCCGCACGCCCCCGGCGAATCACCGCACCACCCGCACGACCCCTACGGTCAGGACGGAGGCCAGGCGTGAGCGACGAAGCCGCCACCGCTGCCGCCACGGACACCGCGCCCGCGTCGCCGGAGCCGCTGCCGCACGGTATCGGCTCCTCGCTGCCGCCCGCCGACGCCCGCGCGAAGACGGAGGGCACCTTCCCGTACGCCGCCGACCTGTGGGCCGAGGGCCTGCTGTGGGCGGCCGTGCTGCGCTCACCGCACCCGCACGCGCGCATCGTGTCCATCGACACCTCCCACGCGCGCGAGATGCCCGGCGTCCGCGCCGTCGTCACCCACGAGGACGTGCCCGGCAGCCCCCTGTACGGCAGGGGCGTGGCCGACCGGCCGGTGTTCGCCTCCGACGTCGTACGCCACCACGGCGAGCCCATCGCCGCCGTCGCCGCCGACCACCCGGACACCGCGCGGATGGCCGCCGCGGCCGTCATCGTCGAGTACGAGGTGCTCGACCCGGTGACCGACCCGGAACACGCCTTCGAGGCCGAACCCCTGCACCCCGACGGCAACCTGATCCGGCACATCCCGCTGCGCCACGGCGACCCGGAGGCGGCCGGCGAGGTCGTCGTCGAGGGCCTGTACCGCATCGGCCGCCAGGACCCGGCGCCCATCGGCGCGGAGGCCGGTCTCGCCGTGCCCCGGCCCGACGGCGGCGTCGAGCTGTACGTGGCCTCCACCGACCCGCACGCCGACCGCGACACGCTCGCCGCCTGCTACGGCCTGGCACCCGAGCGCGTGAAGATCGTCGTCACCGGCGTGCCCGGCGCGACGGCCGACCGCGAGGACCAGGGCTTCCAGCTCCCGCTCGGCCTGCTGGCGCTGCGCACCGGCTGCCCGGTGAAGCTGACGGCGACCCGCGAGGAGTCCTTCCTGGGCCACGTCCACCGCCACCCCACCCTCCTGCGCTACCGTCACCACGCCGACGCCGAGGGCCGGCTGGTGAAGGTCGAGGCGCAGATCCTGCTGGACGCCGGTGCCTACGCCGACACCTCCGCCGAGGCGCTGGCCGCCGCTGTGTCCTTCGCCTGCGGCCCCTACGTGGTCCCGCACGCGTTCATCGAGGGCTGGGCGGTGCGCACCAACAACCCGCCCTCCGGCCACGTGCGCGGCGAGGGCGCCCTCCAGGTGTGCGCCGCCTACGAGGCGCAGATGGACAAACTGGCCAGGAAACTCGGCGTCGACCCGGCCGAACTGCGCCTGCGCAACGTGCTCGCGACCGGCGACGTGCTGCCCACCGGCCAGACGGTGACCTGCCCGGCCCCGGTCGCGGAACTGCTCCAGACCGTGCGGGACCACCCGCTGCCGCCGCTGCCCAAGGACGCCCCCGAGGACGAGTGGTTGCTGCCCGGCGGCCCCGAGGGCGCGGGGGAACCGGGCGCGGTGCGCCGGGGCGTGGGCTACGGCCTGGGCATGGTGCACATGCTCGGCGCGGAAGGCGCCGACGAGGTCTCCACGGCCACCGTGAAGGTCCATGACGGAGTGGCGACCGTGCTCTGCGCGGCAGTCGAGACCGGCCAGGGCTTCACCACGCTCGCCCGGCAGATCGTCCAGGAGACGCTGGGCGTCGACGAGGTGCACGTGGCCCCCGTCGACACCGACCAGCCCCCGGCCGGCGCGGGCTGCCGGGGCAGGCACACATGGGTCTCCGGCGGTGCCGTGGAGCGGGCGGCGAAGATGGTCCGCACCCAGCTCCTGCAGCCCTTGGCCCACAAGTTCGGCATGTCCACCGAACTGCTCCAGATCACCGACGGCAAGATCACCTCATACGACGGTGTCCTGTCGACCACGGTCACCGAGGCCATGGAGGGCAAGGAGCTGTGGGCCACGGCGCAGTGCCGCCCGCACCCCACGGAGCCGCTGGACGAGTCCGGCCAGGGCGACGCCTTCGTCGGCCTCGCCTTCTGCGCGATCCGCGCGGTGGTGGACGTGGACATCGAACTGGGCTCGGTACGGGTCGTGGAGCTGGCGGTGGCCCAGGACGTCGGCCGGATCCTCAACCCAGCGCAACTGGCCGCGCGCATCGAGGCGGGCGTCACGCAGGGCGTGGGTATCGCCCTCACGGAGAACCTGCGCGCCCCACGCGGCCTGGTCCGCCACCCCGACCTGACGGGCTACGCCCTGCCGACGGCCCTGGACGCGCCGGACATCCGGATCGTGAAACTCGTCGAGGAGCGCGACGTCGTGGCCCCCTTCGGGGCCAAGGCCGTCAGCGCGGTCCCGGTGGTCACCTCCCCCGCGGCCATCGCCTCGGCGGTGCGAGCCGCCACCGGCCGTCCGGTCAACCGGCTGCCGATCCGCCCGCAGGCCGCGGTCGTCACCGGCCGGTGACCCCCTGTTCCTCCGGCGTTCGCGCAGGCCGGGGGCGTTGTCAGTGGGGCGGCGTAATGTGCTGGGCAGTGGGGACGACGGCGCCCGCCCGCTGCGGACGGGCCCGGCCGCGCCCCGCCCCGGACCGGGCCCCGCCCGCGCCAGGGGACCGTTCAGCACGGGGGACACGGGGGACAGATGAGCACGACAGGTACCACCACCGCGGTGATGACCCGGCCCGGGACAGGCCCCGGCCCGTACGGCACCCACGCGCCCACGCACCGCGGACTCACCGGCCCCGGACTGCCGGCCGGCCGCACCCTGCTGACGTTCGGCGCGCTGCGCCGCGACGGCTTGCGCATGGCCGCCGGCTCCGGCTCCACCGGTGACTTCCTCCACGACCGCCCCGACCTCATGGACGCCCGCCCGCTCGCGCCGCCCCTGGAGGCGCTGGGCCGCTTCGCCGCGGCCACGGAGGAACTGGTGGGCCTGCGCGGCGAGTTCGCCTCCTGCGCCGGCCGGTACGGCCCGGAGGCGGTGGCCGAGGCGTCCCGTCGGCTCCTCGCGGTGTTCGAGGCGGGCGCGGTCGGCGAGGTGCCGCCGTTCTGGAGGGCCACCACCCTCATCCGCCCGCTGTCCCTGATCGGCGGTCCGCGCACGCGCTCGGGCCTCACCCTCGATCTGCCCGCCCGCCTCCTGGAGCGGGAGTTCGGGCCCGGCCGCGTCGCCCGCTTCGAGGACGTCGACTTCCCCGCCACGCTCACCCACGAGCCCACCCGCCGCTTCCTGCGCGAGACGGGCCTGCCCGAGGACGGGACCGTCTTCCAGCTGGACACCGACGTCCCCCTGCCCACCCTCGCCGAACATCACGCCGACGAGGACCGCCCGCACCGTGCGCCCACCGGACTCCCGGTGGCGGCGGACCGGTTGATACGCCTCGGCCACCTCGTCGCCGACAACAGCCTGGTGGCCGACGGCAGCACGGGCACGGTGTGGAGATGGAGCGAGCACGAGGCCACCCTCCACCCGCTCAGCACGGACGTCTCCACCCTCGCCTTCACCCTGTGGCTGCTGCACCGTGAGAAGCGGACCGGTTCCCATGACGAAGCGGGCGGCGCGCTCTGAAGCACACACCGCCCGCCGTCCCTCCTCGACCGGAGGCCGTGGCGGGAATCGAACCCGCGTAAGTCGCTTTGCAGGCGACTCCCTGAACCACTCGGGCACACGGCCGCGTTCGGAACGCTGAGTGCTCGTCCCGGACTCGGTTCATCGACCGTAGGACGGGCGCGGGGGGTGACTCAAGGAGACGGCGAGCGCCGCAACGGGACTGCCACACGCCGTTCACAAAGGCAGGGGGTGTCCCTGAAGGGCAGGGGAAAGGAGGACCGGATGCCTCCGGTCGTACGACCAAGGTCCCGGTCCGGGACCGACTCCCGACAGGGGTCAAAGCCGTCTGCGGACCTTACCCTGGCGACCATGACCGCCCTCGAACCACGCGACACCGACGTCGCAGGCTTCCCTGAGACATGTACGACGTCCCCCTCGCAGGAGGTCGCGGCCGAGGCGGCCGACTCGGTGCTGGGCCGCGCCTACCGCGCACTCAGCATCGGGATCGTCTCCGTCGTGCTGCTGATCGCCTTCGAGGCGACCGCCGTCGGCACGGCGATGCCGGTCGCCGCGCGCGAACTGCACGGGGTGTCGCTGTACGCGTTCGCGTTCTCGGGGTACTTCACGACCAGCCTGTTCGGCATGGTGCTCGCCGGGCAGTGGGCGGACCGGCGCGGCCCGCTGGGCGCGCTCACCGCGGGGATCGGGGCGTTCGCGGCCGGCCTGCTGCTGGCCGGGACGGCGACCACGATGTGGGTGTTCATCCTGGGCCGCGCCGTCCAGGGGCTCGGTGGCGGCCTGGTGATCGTCGCCCTGTACGTCGTCGTCGGGCGGGCCTACCCGGAGCGGCTGCGCCCGGCGATCATGGCGGCGTTCGCGGCGGCCTGGGTGGTCCCCTCGATCGTCGGCCCGCTCGCCGCGGGCGCGGTCACCGAGCACCTGGGCTGGCGCTGGGTGTTCATCGGCATCCCCGTGCTGGTGGTCTTCCCGCTGGCGATGGCCCTGCCGCAGATACGGCGGCGGGCGGCCGGCCCGGTGGGGGAGGGCGGCGAGCAGGACGCCGCGCCGTACCCCGCCCGGCGGCGCATCCGCCTCGCCCTCGCCATCTCGCTCGGTGCGGGACTCCTCCAGTACGCGGCCCAGGACCTGCGGTGGATGTCGCTGCTGCCCGCCGCCGCGGGCGCCGCGCTGCTGGTGCCCGCCGTGCGCGGACTGCTGCCGCGCGGCACCTACCGGGCGGCGCGCGGGCTGCCGTCCGTGGTGCTGCTGCGCGGCGTCGCCGCCGGGTCCTTCATCGCCGCCGAGTCCTTCGTACCGCTGATGCTCGTCACCCAGCGCGGGCTCTCCCCGACCCTGGCCGGGTTCTCGCTGGCCGCGGGCGGCGGCACCTGGGCCCTGGGCTCGTGGGTGCAGTCCCGGCCGGGCGTGACGCCGTACCGGGAGCGGCTGATGACGCTCGGGATGGTGCTCGTCGCGGCGGCCATCGCCACCGCGCCCAGCGTGCTGGTCCACTCCGTCCCGGTGTGGACGGTCGCCGTCGCCTGGGGCTTCGGCTGCTTCGGCATGGGCCTGGTCATCTCCTCCACCAGCGTGCTCCTGCTGCGCCTGTCCGCGCCCGAGGAGGCCGGGGCCAACTCCGCGGCCCTCCAGATGTCCGACGCCCTCTCCAACGTCCTCCTGCTCGCCGCGGGCGGCGCCGCCTTCGCCGCCCTGGGCGGCGGCACGGTGGCCCACGCGACGGCGACGGCCGCGGCGGCCGGTTCCGGGGCCCGTCCGGCCGCGTTCGCGGCGGTCTTCCTGCCGATGGCGGGGGTGGCCCTGGCAGGCGTGTGGATCACCGGCCGGCTGTCGACCGGTGAGGCGGGCGACAAGTGAGCCGGGCGACAGGTGAGTCACGGGCGAACGGTGAAACGGACGATCGCTGACGGGCGGTGGCGTGGCCGCCTGACGTCCTGCCGCCCGGACACGGCCGGCTGTGGCAGGAGGCACCGGCGCGGCCGGCCCGTCGTCTGTGACCCGCGTCGCACCCGTGCCCGGCGGGGTGTCGTCGGCTCCGGGGAGGGGTGAGGACACCGGTAGGGTGGCCCGGTTGTCATACGTAGCCGAGACCGACCCGCACCACGAACCCGGAGACCGTGACTACCGCCCGCCCGTCGCCCGCCACCGCCCTCAACGGAGGGCCCACCGGGCACACCCCCGTGTCAGCCTCCCACCACCTCTCGCCCGCCTTCCCCGGCCGAGCCCCCTGGGGAACCGCCAGCAAGCTGCGTGCCTGGCAGCAGGGCGCCATGGAGAAGTACCTCCAGGAGCAGCCGCGCGACTTCCTCGCGGTCGCCACCCCCGGCGCCGGGAAGACCACCTTCGCGCTGACCCTCGCCTCCTGGCTGCTGCACCACCACGTCGTCCAGCAGGTGACCGTGGTCGCGCCGACCGAGCACCTGAAGAAGCAGTGGGCCGAGGCCGCCGCCCGCATAGGCATCAAGCTGGACCCCGAGTACAGCGCGGGCCCGCTCGGCCGGGAGTACCACGGCGTGGCCGTGACGTACGCGGGCGTCGGGGTGCGCCCCATGCTGCACCGCAACCGCGTCGAGCAGCGCAAGACCCTCGTCATCCTCGACGAGATCCACCACGCCGGCGACTCGAAGTCGTGGGGCGAGGCGTGCCTGGAGGCGTTCGAGCCCGCGACCCGGCGGCTCGCGCTGACCGGTACGCCGTTCCGGTCGGACACCAACCCCATCCCGTTCGTCACGTACGAGGAGGGCAACGACGGCATCCGGCGCTCGGCCGCCGACTACACCTACGGCTACGGCTCCGCCCTCTCCGACGGCGTCGTCCGCCCGGTCATCTTCCTCTCCTACAGCGGCAACATGCGCTGGCGAACCAAGGCCGGCGACGAGATAGAGGCGCGGCTCGGCGAGCCGATGACCAAGGACGCGGTCAGCCAGGCCTGGCGCACCGCGCTGGACGCCCGCGGCGAGTGGATGCCGGCCGTGCTGCGCGCCGCCGACCAGCGGCTCACCGAGGTCCGCAAGGCCATCCCGGACGCCGGCGCCCTGGTCATCGCCTCCGACCAGGAATCCGCGCGCGCCTACGCCAAGCTGATCCGTGAGATCACCGGCAGCGGTGCGACCGTCGTCCTGTCCGACGACGCCGGCGCCTCGAAGAAGATCGACGAGTTCAGTGACGGCGACGACCGGTGGATGGTCGCCGTCCGCATGGTGTCCGAGGGCGTCGACGTCCCCCGCCTCGCGGTCGGCGTGTACGCGACGACGATCTCCACCCCGCTGTTCTTCGCCCAGGCCGTCGGCCGTTTCGTACGGTCGAGGCGGCGCGGCGAGACCGCCTCCGTCTTCCTGCCGACCGTGCCCGACCTGCTGACCTTCGCCAACGAGATGGAGGTCGAGCGCGACCACGCCCTCGACAAGCCGAAGAAGGAGGGCGAGGAGGACCCCTACGCCGAGTCCGAGAAGGAGATGGACGAGGCGAACAAGGAGCAGGACGAGGACACCGGCGAGCAGGACATGCTGCCCTTCGAGGCACTGGAGTCCGACGCCGTCTTCGACCGGGTCCTCTACGACGGCGCCGAGTTCGGCATGCAGGCCCACCCGGGCAGCGAGGAGGAGCAGGACTACCTCGGCATCCCGGGCCTGCTCGAACCCGAGCAGGTGCAGCTGCTGCTCCAGAAGCGGCAGGCCCGGCAGATCGCGCACAGCCGCAAGAAGCCGGACGACGAGGCCGACCTGCTCGAACTGCCCGCCGAGCGGCGGCCGGTGGTCACCCACAAGGAGCTGATGGAGCTGCGCAAGCAGCTCAACACGATGGTCGGCGCCTACGTCCACCAGAGCGGCAAGCCGCACGGCGTGATCCACACCGAGCTGCGCCGGGTGTGCGGCGGGCCGCCGAGCGCGGAGGCGACGGCCGGCCAGCTGCGCCAGCGCATCGCCAAGGTGCAGGAGTGGGCCACCCGGATGCGCTGAGGCGAGTACGGCCCCGGGGGGCGCCTGGGGCGTGTGAGGACCTTGTGCAGAGATGTGCGGTACGTATCGGGACGTACGCGAACAGTTCCCATCGGGCACTGCCCGGATTCTGGACGGAGCCTTCCGCTCAGCGAACCGGCTTCGCTACTGTCCCGCTACGCACACGCCCCGTGGCAGAGCCGCCGCGGAGCGCAGCCGTGAAGCGACTGAGTCCGGACCGCCCCCGGACCGCCGGCCGATCGGCGGCCTCTGTCGCGCGTCACTGACGGGACTCGGTGACGCACCCGCCGCGAGGAGCGCCGCCGACCTCACCACTGAAGGAGTGGGCGTCGTGACCGCGGAGACATCCCAGACGCTCGACCGGGGACTGAGGGTCCTCAAACTGCTGGCCGACACGGACCACGGACTGACCGTCACGGAGCTGTCCCAGAGGCTGGGCGTGAACCGGACCGTCGTCTACCGGCTCCTCGCCACCCTCGAACAGCACGCGCTGGTCCGCCGTGACCTGGGCGGACGCGCCCGGGTCGGACTCGGGGTGCTGCGTCTGGGCCGGCAGGTGCACCCGCTGGTGCGCGAGGCGGCGCTGCCCGCGCTGCGCTCCCTGGCCGAGGACATAGGCGCGACCGCGCACCTGACGCTGGTCGACGGGGCGGAGGCGCTGGCGGTCGCCGTCGTGGAACCGACCTGGACCGACTACCACGTGGCCTACCGGGCCGGCTTTCGCCACTCCCTGGACCGGGGCGCCGCGGGCAAGGCGATCCTCACGGCCCGCCGCCAGCCGGCCGCCGAACCCGGCTACACCCTCACCCACGGCGAACTGGAGGCGGGCGCCTGCGGAGCCGCGGCGCCGCTGCTCGGCGTGAGCGGCGTCGAGGGCAGCGTCGGCGTGGTGATGCTCGCGGACGCCGTGCCCGAGCGGGTGGGCCCGAGGGTGGTGGACGCCGCCCGCGAGGTGGCCGAGGCACTCAGGTGACCGTGCCGCCCCGTCGCGTAGATTGAAGCCGTGCTCTCTCGCCTCACACGCCCCCAGGCCCTCACCGTCTGCGCGCTGCCCGTCGTGGCCCTGATCGCCACGGCGGCCTTCGCGCCGCTGCCGTTCTCGGTGGCGCAGCCGGGGTCGACGGCGAACGTGCTCGGCACCTTCAAGGGCAACCAGGTGATCGCGATCTCCGGCGCGCCCGTGCGGAACACCTCCGGGCAACTGCGGATGGTGACCATCGAGGCGACCGGGCCGGACACGCACATCTCGCTGGGTGACGTGATCGACGGCTGGTTCGCCACGGACCGCGCGGTCATGCCGCGCGACGCCGTCTACCCGAGCGGTGACACCGTCCGGCAGATCGAGCAGCACAACGCGGCGCAGATGAAGGAGTCGCAGGACGCGGCGACCCAGGCCGCCCTGAAGTACCTCGGCAAGTCCGGCCAAAAGATCGACGTGAAGCTCGACCTCGCCAACGTGGGCGGCCCCAGCGCGGGCCTGCTGCTCTCCCTCGGCATCATCGACAAGCTGCACGGCGCCGACGGCGGCGCGGACCTGACGGGCGGCCGTACGATCGCGGGCACGGGCACGATCAGTCCCGACGGGACGGTGGGCGCGGTGGGCGGTGTCGCCCTCAAGACGCAGGCCGCGCGGCGGGACGGCGCCACGATCTTCCTCGTCCCCAAGGACGAGTGCAAGGACGCCGGGGCGGAACTCCCCAAGGGCCTGAGGCTGGTCCCGGTGACCACCCTGAAGGGCGCGATCGGTGCCCTGACCGCCCTGCGGGAGGGCAAGGACTCCGCCGTACCGAGCTGTTAGGCGGTCGCGGTCCCCGCGTTCACGGCCCCCGCGGCGGGGGCGGCGGTGGCCAGGCGCAGGCCGACCTCCACGAGGGTCCAGCCGAGCCGGCCCCGCAGGCCGCGCGGTTGTCGCCGCCGTTGGCGCACGTCGTCGGCCAGGTGGTCGGCCGCGGCCTCGGCGTGGAGTTCGGCGGCGCGGGCGTGGTGCAGGACGAGGTGGGTCTCGGGATGCATCGGGCTGCCTCTCAGGCCGTGTGCGTGGGGAAGAGGTGGGTGTGCACGCGTACGGTCTCCGCGTCGGTGGCCCCTTCGGGCGCGGGGCCGTAGCCCCTGATCAGCTCGTGCATGCGCTGGACGAGTTCCCGGGCCAGGTCCGGCGTGAGCCGAAGGGTGAAGTCGCTCATGTCGCTCGCGCCTCCCCACTCGGCCGCCCAGTCGTTGGAGTTGCCGACCCAGGTGTCGAGTTCCTGGGTGTGCACGGCGGCCACCTCGTGACGGAAGACGGCGGCGGCGCCCCGCACCACGGGGTCCGCGTCTCTGACCAGGGTGTCGTCCAGCTGGACCGACGTGCTGAGGGCTCGCCACCAGCGCTCCCTGCCCTTGCCGTGCTCGGGGGCGTCCTCGACGAAACCGTGCGCGGCGAGCTGGCGCAGGTGGTAGCTGGTCGCCCCGCTCGACTCGCCCAGTTTCCCGGCGAGTTGGGACGCGGTGGCGGGGCCGCCGTGCCGCAGGGCGACCAGGAGGCGCATGCGCAGCGGGTGGGCGAGCCCGCGAAGTGAGCGGGCATCGAGCACCCGCGTTGTCTTCTCTTCCGGCATGCTGACCACCGTAGCCATGCAAAGATGTCTTTGCAACGTGTTCTTTGTAACTCCTCCTCGCTCGCTCTCACTCCTCCGCCGCCTGCTCCACCAGCGGGATGATCCGCATCGGCACCGGGTTCTCCATCACGATCGCGGTGGACGCGCGGACGATGCCCTCGATGCCGACCACCCGGTCGATCACGCGCTGGAGGTCGGCGTTGGAGCGGGCCACCAGTCGGCACAGCATGTCCCCGGTGCCGGTGGTGGTGTGCAGCTCCAGCACCTCCGGCACGGTCGCCAGGTGGGCGCGGACGCCCGCGCCCTGCCCCTGCCGGATCTGCAGCGTCGCGAACGCCGTGACCGGATAGCCGAGCGCCGCCGGGTCCACCTCCGGGCCGAAGCCGCGGATGACCCCGCCCGAGCGGAGCCGGTCCAGGCGGGCCTGCACCGTCCCGCGCGCCACCCCCAGCCGCCGGGACATCTCCAGCACGCCGATGCGCGGCTCGCGCGCCAGCAGCACGATGATGCGGCCGTCCAGATGATCGATCGCCATGGGCCCCGCCTCCCGGGTGGTCATCCTGTACAGAAAGCCTGCCGGTGCCGGGCTTCCACCGGACACCTTGCCCAGTGAACGCGCGAACTATTGCGCACCTTGCGGAGCCGGGTGACGCTTCCGCCATGACGCAGACCACACAGCACACTCCCGACGAGACCGCACGGCAGGCCGATCCCTTCCCGGTCAAGGGAATGGACGCGGTCGTCTTCGCCGTGGGCAACGCCAAGCAGGCGGCGCACTACTACTCCACCGCCTTCGGCATGCAGCTGGTCGCCTACTCCGGACCGGAGAACGGCAGCCGCGAGACCGCGAGCTACGTCCTGGAGAGCGGCTCCGCCCGGTTCGTGTTCACCTCGGTGATCAAGCCGGCCACCGCCTGGGGCCACTTCCTCGCCCAGCACGTGGCCGACCACGGCGACGGCGTCGTCGACCTCGCCATCGAGGTCCCGGACGCGCGCGCCGCCTACGCCTACGCCGTCGAGCACGGCGCCCGCTCCGTCGCCGAGCCCTACGAGCTGAAGGACGAGCACGGCACGGTCGTCCTCGCCGCGATCGCCACCTACGGCGAGACCCGCCACACCCTGGTCGAGCGCACCGGCTACGACGGCCCGTACCTGCCGGGCTTCACGGCCGCCGAGCCCATCGTCGAGCCGCCCGCCCAGCGCTCGTTCCAAGCGGTCGACCACTGCGTCGGCAACGTCGAACTCGGCCGGATGAACGAGTGGGTGGAGTTCTACAACAAGGTCATGGGCTTCACGAACATGAAGGAGTTCGTGGGCGACGACATCGCGACCGAGTACAGCGCCCTGATGTCGAAGGTCGTGGCCGACGGCACCCTCAAGGTCAAGTTCCCGATCAACGAGCCCGCGATCGCGAAGAAGAAGTCACAGATCGACGAGTACCTGGAGTTCTACGGCGGCGCCGGTGTCCAGCACATCGCGCTGAACACCAACGACATCGTGCACACGGTCCGCCAGATGCGCGCCGCCGGCGTCCGGTTCCTGGACACCCCCGACTCGTACTACGACACCCTCGGCGAGTGGGTCGGCGACACCCGCGTGCCCATCGACACCCTGCGCGAGCTGAAGATCCTCGCCGACCGCGACGAGGACGGCTACCTGCTGCAGATCTTCACCAAGCCGGTCCAGGACCGACCGACGGTGTTCTTCGAGATCATCGAGCGGCACGGCTCCATGGGCTTCGGCAAGGGCAACTTCAAGGCCCTGTTCGAGGCGATCGAGCGCGAGCAGGAGCGCCGCGGCAACCTCTGAGCCGCCGAGTCCGCCAGGAAGCCGTAGGCTGCCGCCCATGGCCAGGATCAACGACGTGGGCGGCACGCTCGGCTTCGGCGCGGTCGACACCACCGACGACCCCGCGCCCTTCCACGCGGACTGGGAGACGCGGGTCGTCGGCCTCCTCAACGCCCTGCGCGCGGAAGGGCTGTTCAACACCAACGAGTTCCGGGACGCCATCGAGTCGATGCCGCCCACCGAGTACCTGACGACCTCGTACTACGAGCGCTGGTTCGAGGCCATCCGCACCCTGCTGGAACGCAAGGGTGTGCTGAGCCCGGGAGAACTCGATGCCTGACCGCTTCGCCCCCGGCACCCGGGTCCGCACCTTCCCGCACGACCCGCCGCACCACACCCGCCTGCCGCGCTACGCCCGCGGCAAACAGGGCGTCGTCGTCGAACCGGAAGGACGCGCCCCGCTCGCCGACATCAGCGCGCAGGGCCGCGCCGACGCGCCCGTCGAGCAGGTCTACGCCGTCCGGTTCGCGGCCCGCGACCTGTGGGGCGAGGGCGACCACCACGTCGTCCTGGACCTGTGGGAGAGCTACCTGAGCCGTCTGGACGAGCAGCACGATGAGCGGTGACCACTCCGACGCGGCGATCGCCCGGCGGGTACGGCGTCTGGAGACCCTGCTGGAGGAGAAGGGCGTGCTCTCCGGTGCGCGCCTCGACGAGATCATCGACGCCTCCCTCACCGGCGCGTCCCCCGCGAACGGCGCCCGCGTGGTGGCCCGCGCGTGGACGGACCCCGCGTACAAGGCGAGGTTGCTGGCCGACGGGACGGCCGCCGTGCGCGAACTCGGCTACATGGAAGGCTCGTACCAGCGCCTGCGGGTCGTGGAGAACACCGCGGACACCCACAACGTCGTCGTCTGCACGCTCTGCTCCTGCTACCCGCTGCGGCTGCTCGGGCCGTCCCCCAGCTGGTACAAGTCGGAGGCCTACCGCTCCCGCGTGGTGCGCGAACCCCGGGCCGTACTGGCCGAGTTCGGCACGCAGCTGCCGGACGGCACGGACATCACCGTGTGGGACTCCAGCGCGGAGACCCGCTACATGGTGCTGCCCCGGCGGCCGGAGAACACCGACGGGCTCAGCGAGGAGGAACTGGCGGCCCTGGTCACCCGCAACGCCCTCATCGGGACGGCGGCGCTCTGAAACGCCACGCCCTCGTCGGAACGGCGGCGCTCTGAAACGCCACGCCCTCGTCGGGACGGCAGCACTCTGCGGCAGCACGCCCTCGACGGGAGGGCGGCGCTCTGAAACGCCACGCCCTCGTCGGGACGGCAGCACTCTGCGGCAGCACGCCCTCGACGGGAGGGCGGCGCGGTGAAACGCCACGCCCTCATCAGAACGACGGCGCGGTGAACTCCGCCGCCACGTCCACCCCCGCGGGCGCGTCGGCGGGCACCGGCTCGCCCAGCTCGTCCAGCGCCTCGGCGGCGTCCGGGGCCCACAGCGGCGAGAACGACGGGGCGGTGCGCAGCGCCTGCTCCAGATGGCGCCGCGCGGCCCCGGACATCCCGAGGCCCCCCTCGACGATCCCGCGGTGGAACTCGTACAGCGCGTTGCGCACCCCGCCGCCCTTCGTCGGGTCCGTCGCCGCCGTCACGAACTCCAGCGCCTCCTCGTCGTACCCGTCGCGGTGCAGCGCCCAGCCCAGCGCGTCGGCCACCTCGGTCGCGGGCCGCAGTCGCCACTCGGCGCGCAGCCGCCCCACCGCCGACTCCGCGTCGCCGTGGTCCGCCTCCAGCCGGCCCAGGACCAGCTCGTCGTCGACCCCGGCCGCCGCGTCCTGCCCGGCCCGCTCCCGCACCCGCTCGTACGCGTCCTCGGCCTGCTCCTCCCGCCCCAGCGACTCGTACAGCTCGCCGAGTTCCAGCAGGTGTTCGGGGCGGGGGCGGGGGCCGAGCGCCCGGCCGTAGGCCCGCACGGCCTCCTCGGTCCGGCCCAGGGAGGCCAGCGTGCGCGCCCGCCCGGCCTCGGCGTCGCGCAGCGCGGGGTCCAGGCGCAGCGCCGCCCCGAAACAGCGCAGCGCGTCGTCCAGGGCGCCGCGCTCCCAGGCGTACTGCCCGGCCTGCTCCAGGTACGCGGCCCGCTCGGCGGGCGCGGTCGCGGACGCCACGGCGTCGGCGACCTGTGCCTCGGCGTCCTCGCGCCAGCCGCGGTCCCGGTAGACGGCCGCGGCCCGGGCCCGCGCGGCGGGGGAGTGGTCCAGTTTCAGCAGTCTGTCCAGGGTGCGCCCCACGGCCTTGTGGTCACCGAGCCCCGTACAGGCCTCGATCAGCAGCGCGTACGCCGTCCCCCGCCGCGGAGCCGCCTTCACCGCGGCCTCGGCCCAGGTGCGCGCGGCGGGGAAGTCCCGCCGTGCGACGGCCAGCGCCGCCAGGGCGGTCGACGCGTCCGCGTTCCGCTCGGGGCCCAGCCGCAGCGAGGTACGCAGCGCCCGGTCGGCGGCGGGGAAGTCCGCCGGGTCCGCAGTCCGCCGCCCCCGCTCGACGTACGCCGAACCCAGCTCCGCCCACGCCCGCGCGTCCCGCGGGGCCGCCCGCACCCGCCGCTGCCGGTCGGCGATCAGCTCGCTCAGGCCGGACAGCGCGGCGGGCACCCCGGCCGTCAGCGCGCGCAGAGCGACCTCCTTCCCCGGTGCCCCGGGCACCCCAGGCGCGGTGGGCCGCGCCGGCCGCCGCTGGCCCGGCAGCGCCAGCCAGACCGCGCCGAGCGCACCGCCCAGCACCACCAGCGCGACCAGCACCCGCACCAGCCGCCGCGGCCGCCGCGACCGGCGCCGCCGCCCGCACGCCGGCTCGGGCGGCGAGGACGCGACCGGGGAGCGCAGAGGGTTGTCCATGGCGCACACTGTGCGCCGCCGCGCCCACACGGACCGGCCGCGACCCGGCGCCGGCACCGAGGGCCACCCGGCGGGCGGACCGATCCCCACCCGGCAGGCGCAGGGATGCCGCCCACGGGCTTCACACCGGTGGCCGCTGGTGCGACGCTGTGATCATGAGCCGTATCCAAGCCGCACCCGACGCAGCCGAGGCCAACCTCACCGACCGGCTCCTCGCGGGCCTGCCGGCCGAAGCGGTCCTCACCGATCCCGACGTCACGGCCTCCTACGCCAACGACATGGCGAGCTTCTGCCCGTCCGCCGCCCCGGCCGTCGTAGTCCTGCCGCGCACCGTGGAACAGGTCCAGCACGTCATGCGGATCGCCACCGAGCTGCGCGTCCCGGTCGTCCCCCAGGGCGCCCGCACCGGCCTGTCCGGCGCGGCCAACGCCTCCGAGGGCTGCATCGTCCTCTCCCTGACGAAGATGGACCGGATCCTGGAGATCAACCCCGTCGACCGCATCGCGATCGTCGAGCCGGGCGTCGTCAACGCCGCGCTCTCCCGCGCGGTGAACGAGCACGGCCTGTACTACCCGCCGGACCCCTCCAGCTGGGAGATGTGCACCATCGGCGGCAACATCGGCACCGCCTCCGGCGGCCTGTGCTGCGTGAAGTACGGCGTCACCGCCGAGTACGTCCTCGGCCTCGACGTCGTCCTCGCCGACGGCCGCCTCATGTCCACCGGGCGGCGCACCGCCAAGGGCGTCGCCGGATACGACCTCACCCGTCTCTTCGTCGGCTCCGAGGGCTCCCTCGGCATCGTCGTACGCGCCGTCCTCGCCCTCAAGCCGCAGCCACCGCAGCAGCTCGTGCTCGCCGCCGAGTTCGCCTCCGCGACCGCCGCCTGCGACGCGGTCTGCCGCATCATGGAGGGCGGTCACGTGCCCTCGCTCCTGGAACTCATGGACCGTACGACGGTGAAGGCCGTCAACGACCTCGCCCACATGGGCCTGCCGGAGACCACCGAGGCCCTGCTGCTCGCCGCGTTCGACACGCCGGACCCGCGTGCCGACCTCGCCGCAGTCGGCGCGCTGTGCGAGGCCGCCGGCGCCACCCAGGTCGTCCCGGCCGACGACCCCGCCGAGTCCGAGCTGCTGCTCCAGGCCAGGCGGCTGGCGCTGACCGCGCTGGAGGCGGTCACCGGCACGACGATGATCGACGACGTGTGCGTCCCCCGCTCCCGACTCGCCGAGATGCTCGACGGCATCGAACAGATCGCCGGGAAGTACCAGCTCACCATCGGCGTCTGCGCGCACGCGGGCGACGGCAACACCCACCCGACCGTCTGCTTCGACGCCCGGGACGCCGACGAGTCCCGGCGTGCCCGCGAGTCCTTCGACGAGATCATGGCCCTGGGCCTGCGGCTCGGCGGCACGATCACCGGCGAGCACGGGGTGGGCGTCCTCAAGAAGGAGTGGCTGGCCCGCGAGATCGGTCCGGTCGGCGTCGAGATGCAGCGGGCCGTCAAACAGGTCTTCGACCCACTGGGCATCCTCAACCCCGGCAAGCTGTTCTGAACCCGTGCCCTCACCGGGCGAGCAGCCCGGCCAGCCCGGCGTCGATGCCGAGCCGCTCGCCCTCGGTGCCCGGCACCACCACCCGCAAGGTGCGCTCCAGCCACGACGACAGCTGCGCGGACGGCGCCTCCAGCAGGGCCGTGCCGGACGGCGAGCCGAGCGCCATCAGCACGACGCTTCGCCCCTCCGCCTCCGACGGCCACACCCGCACGTCGCCGTGACCGCACGGGCGGAACACCCCCTCCACGAGCAGGTCCCGCGCGAACGCCCAGTGCACCGGCTCCCCGGAGCCGACGTGGAAGTCGATGTGCGCGGCGTACGGGTCGTCGGTGAGGTAGGCCAGCCGCGCCGGTACGGGGATCCCCCGCTCGGGCGACAGGATCAGCCTCAGCTCCAGCTCGCGCTCCACCACGGTGTGCCGCATGGCTCTTCGTCCTCTCCACTCGTGACGCGTGACGCGTACGGGTACCGGAGCGGCCCCGCACCGGTGAAGAGGCGGGCGGACGCCGGGCATTACGCGGGTCCGCGGAGTTTTCCCCGCCCGGCCGCTGCACCGCCCGCGACCCGCGCGCGGGGAGGCGGCGGATGTGAAGCATCTGCACGAGGTTGCCCGGAAAGGAGTGGGTCCGGCGGGACGGGCGGTGCGGGGTGCGCCGGTCTGATAGATGTGGAGGCCCCCAAGACGGCCCCCGAGCAGATACGGGACGACGGACATGAGCGCCCCAACCCCGGCACCAGGCGACGACAGGCCCCGCGAGGGGTACTACCCGGACCCGTCCATCCCCGGATACGTCCGGTACTGGAACGGTGCCTCCTGGGTGCCGGGCACCAGCCGGCCGGCACCGGCCGACGGCGAGCCGCTCAGCCCGCCGCCCGGCGTGCGGCCCGCCCGGCCCGCGGCCCCGGAGGTCGAGGAGACGGGCCCGCACTTCTTCGACGAGGACCCGCAGGACGGGCCCGCCCCGGCCGGCGGGCCGCACCGACCGCAGGCATGGCCCGCCGAGGCCGGCCGGCCCTCCGGTCCCGGCGGCGGCCAGGACCGCCCGGGCTCCTGGGGCGCCCCGGCGGGGCCCGACCCGCGGCTCGCCCGCCCGGACTCCCCGCCGCATCCGCACGCGGACGCCCCCGCCGGCCCTGCGGCCGGCACGGGGCAGGCCGCCCGCAACGAGGGGGAGGGCCGGGGCCGGGCAGCGGGCCAGGGCGGTGCCGAGTCCGGCAGTACGTTCGTGTTCCGGCGGCCGACGGCGGCCGACGGCGGCGCGGGGACGGCAGGCGCCCCGGCCGCGCCCGGCATCCCGGGGCCGGGCGGCCCCGTGGACGACGGCACCATGACCTTCCGGCCCGTACCGCGCTCCGGCGGGGCGGTACCGGCCCAGGGCTCACCCCAGGGCGCGGCCGGCGGGCCAGGCTTCGGCGCCGGGAAGGCAGCCGAGGCCCGCGCGTCAGCGCCCCAGCCGCGAACGCCGGGTCAGGGCCCGGGGCAGGCCCAGGGGCAGGGACAAGCGCAAGGCCAGGGCCAGGGCCAGGGCCAGGACCAGGCACAGGCCCAGGGACAGGGGCCGGGCCAGGCCCAGGGCCCGGCGCACGCGCAGGGGCACGCCCAGGCCCAGCCGTACCCCCAGCCGCAGGCACCCGGCCCCGTGCAGGGCCAGTTCCCGGGGCAGGCGCGGAACCAGGGGCCCGCCCAGGGCGGCGGTACCCCGGGGCAGCCGGTGGCCGGGCCCCCGACGCATCCCGCGGCCGCGGCCCCCTCGCCTGCTCCCGGTCCTGCTTCCGGCCCCGCCCCGCTGCCGCAGCAGTCCGCCGCGCCCCGGCCCGTCGCCGGGATGCCCGGATCCCTGCCCGCGCCCGTGACCAGCGGCCCCGGCGGCGGCCAGTCCTCCTGGGCCCAGCAGGTGCACCAGCTCGCGGGAGCCGGTGCGGGCGCGGGCCCGGTCCCGGCGCCCGACGAGCAGCCCGTCGTGCCCTGGAAGCCGCCGGTCGAGGACCTCTTCCAGGCCGCGGCCCGGAGACAGGCGGAGGCCCGCCCCGCCGGCCTGGGCAAGCGGCTGGCGGCCCGCCTCGTCGACACCGTGGTCCTCGCGGGCGTCACGGCCGTGGCCGCCGTACCGCTGGGCACCAAGGCGGCCGACCACGTCGACGAGAAGATCGACGCGGCCAAGCTCTCCGGCCGTACGGTCACGGTCTGGCTGCTGGACGGCACGACGGCGGCGTACCTCGGCGTCGTCCTCGCCGTCCTGCTGCTCGTCGGCGTCCTGTACGAAGTGCTGCCCACCGCCAAGTGGGGCCGCACCCTGGGCAAGAAGCTGTGCGGTCTGCAGGTGCGGGACATCGAGGGGCACGAGCCCCCGTCGTTCGCTCCGGCCCTGCGCCGCTGGCTGGTCTACAGCGTGCCGGGACTCCTGGGCGTCGGCGTCGTCGGCGTCCTGTGGTGCGTGTTCGACCGGCCCTGGCACCAGTGCTGGCACGACAAGGCGGCGCACACCTTCGTGGCGGGGTGACCGCCGCCGGCCGTCATCCCGGCGGGCGCCCGCCGTCATCCGTACGGCTGCTCGCCGGATGCGGCCCCGCCGGGTTCGGGATCGACTCGGCGCATGAGCAGCGAACCGCCCCCCGGCTCCGAACCGCCCGCCGGCTCCGGACCCCCGCCCGGCGGCCGGCCACCGCCACCGGACGGCGGCGCGCAGGGCGGCGGAGCCCACCCGCACCCCGGCAACCCGTACGGCGGCGGCAACCCGTACAGCGGCGGCGGCGATCCGTACGGCGGGGGAGGCCCCCACGAGGGCGGCGGCCCGTACGGCGGTGGTCCGTCCGGGGGCGGCCCCTACGGCGGCGGCCCGTACGGAGGCGGCGGTCCCTACGGCGGGGGCCCGTACGGCGGCGGCCCGACCCCCGACGAACCGCTCGCCGGGATGCCCCCGCTCGCGGAGAGCGGCAGGCGCACCCTCGCCCGGATCATCGATCTGATCCTCGTGGGCATCGTCGTCTGGGTGATCACCTGGGCGCTGCGCGTCAACGAGTCCACGATGAACGCCGATCAGGTCCAGGTCGGCACGTCCATCGCGCAGTCGGTCGTCGGCGTCGTCCTCTACATCGCCTACGACACCTTCATGATCGCCAGGACGGGGCAGACGCTGGGCAAGAAGTGGCTGGGTATGCGCGTGGCGGAGCTGAGCGACGGATCGACGCCGTCCACGGCCACCGCGCTGGCACGCGCCGCGGTGCTCTGGATCCCGTTCTGGTTCTGCTGCGCCTGCTTCTGGCTCGCGGTCTGCGGCGGCTGGAGCTACTTCGACCGGCCCTACAAGCAGGGCCTGCACGACAAGGCGGCCAAGACGGTGGTGGTCAGTACGGGCCGTTGAGCCGCGCGAGCCGGGTGAGCCGCGTCAGCCGGGTCGGTCAGGTGAGCCGACGCCGTGTCAGGAGGCCGCGGCCGGGCCCTGCCCCGGCTCCACACCGGCGGAGACGGTCTCCCGGCGGCGCGCCGCGACCCGGGCGTGCCCGGCGGCCCGCGCCGGCCCACCGGTCCGCGCCGCCGCGGAAGTCCTGACCGCCGCCCCGGAGGCCACGACCGGCGCCCCGGAATCCCCGGCCGCCGCCCCGGTCGTCGTACCGGAAGCCGCGCGCGCCTTCGGCAGCGGTACCGTCATGGCGACCAGGAGCCCCAGCGCGAGTGCCGCGAGGGCGATGACCGCGATCCCGAGGCCCGAACTCGTCTGCGACAGCAGCAGCATGGCGAGCGTCGAGCAGATCACGGTGCAGGAACCGTAGGCGAGCTGTGCGGCGGTCGGACGAGGCATGGCAATCGTGTCCTCGGAAGATTTCGGGGGTGCGACAGCGGGCCGGCCTGGCTTTCCGCCGGCTTCCGGGCGTTCCGCCAATCGACTGTAATCCCCTGGATGCCCGTGAGGAACGGCCGGTAAGCGTGACCTAACCCACGGTGCCGGTGCACGGGGGGCGCACGGAGTCACGGCCACGGCGTGCCCGCGTCATGGACACGGCGTGCCCACTGCCGGGTCCGTCCGCAAAGCGAACGTCGGCTCCGCATAGTGCACTTGAACTGTCCAAGTCAAGGTCTGTCTTTTCTCGTAAACCTCTAGTCAAATGTCGTCACTTGACTAACACGCGTTGATCGCGCGCGGACTTTCTCGTGCCTCAGAGACCCCCCTTCCGCGCGTACGGGCGCGTCAGGGGAGGACAGCAAGTGACCAGTAGACCCTGGACGTTCAGAGCGGCCGCGATCGGTGTCGCGCTCGCGGCGGCCACCGCCACGTTCTCGACGTTCGCCGTCGCCGAGGCCGCCACCACGGCCGGCTCCACCACCGCCGGCTCGGCCGCCGTGGACCGGCACGACCCGCAGTCGCCCGGGCAGCACGAGCACAACCTCGACGGCCCGCTGAGCAAGACCCAGGACGCCCAGCGCCAGGAGGCCCTGAGCCGGGTCATCTCCGGCAAGGCCAAGGTCCAGGACCGCAACGGCTCCAAGGTCGTCGGCCTCAAGGGCAAGAAGGGCGACACCAAGTACGTCGAGCTGGGCCGCGAGAAGACCGACAAGATCTTCACCATCCTGGTCGAGTTCGGCGACAAGACGGACCCGAAGTTCGGCGGCACCCCCGGGCCGCTGCACAACCAGATAGCCGCGCCGGACCGCAAGAAGGACAACTCGACGGCCTGGCAGAAGGACTACGACCAGAAGCACTTCCAGGACCTGTACTTCGGCACCGGCAAGAACACCGAGTCGGTCAAGAAGTACTACGAGAAGCAGTCCTCGGGCCGCTACTCGGTCGACGGCGAGGTCGCGGACTGGGTCAAGGTCCCCTACAACGAGGCCCGTTACGGCTCCAACTACTGCGGCTCCACCAACTGCTCCAGCGTGTGGAACGTCGTCAGCGACGGCGTCAACGCCTGGGTCGCCCAGCAGAAGGCCGCCGGCAAGTCCGACGCCGCGATCAAGGCGGACCTGGCCCAGTACGACCAGTGGGACCGCTACGACTACGACGGCGACGGCAACTTCAACGAGCCCGACGGCTACATCGACCACTTCCAGATCGTGCACGCCGGCGAGGACGAGTCCGCGGGCGGCGGCGTCCAGGGCACCGACGCGATCTGGGCGCACCGCTGGTACGCCTTCGGCACCGACGCCGGCTCCACCGGCCCCTCGGACAACAAGCTCGGCGGCACGCAGATCGGCGACACCGGCGTCTGGGTCGGCGACTACACCATCCAGCCGGAGAACGGCGGACTCGGCGTCTTCGCCCACGAGTACGGCCACGACCTCGGCCTGCCCGACGAGTACGACACCGCGGGCGGCGAGAACTCCACCGGGTTCTGGACGCTGATGTCCTCCGGTTCCTGGCTCGGCCGCGGCGAGGACGCCATCGGCGACCTGCCCGGCGACATGAACGCCTGGGACAAGATGCGCCTGGGCTGGCTGAACTTCGACACCGCCAAGGCCGGTGTGAAGTCCTGGCACAAGCTGGGTCTGTCCGAGTACAACACCAAGTACCGGCAGGCCGTCGTGGTCACCCTGCCCGACAAGGCGGTCACCACCACCGTGGTCGCCCCGGCCCAGGGCGCCACCCAGTGGTGGAGCGGCAGCGGCGACGACCTGAAGAACACCCTGACCCGGTCCGTCGACCTCACCGGCAAGAAGTCGGCCACGCTCTCGCTCGACGGCTGGTACGACATCGAGGCCAACTACGACTTCCTCTACACCGAGGTCTCCACCGACGGCGGCGCCAACTGGACCGCCCTGGACGGCACCGCGGACGGCCAGGCCATCCCGCGTGACGGCAGCGACAAGCCGGCCCTGACCGGTTCCGTGGACGCCTACAAGAAGCTGTCGTACCCGCTGGACGCCTACGCGGGCCAGAAGATCCAGCTCCGCTTCCGCTACCAGACGGACGGCGGCGCGGCGCTCAAGGGCTTCGCGGCCGACGAGATCACGGTGACCGCCGACGGCTCGGCGCTCTTCTCGGACAACGCCGAGAGCGCGGACCCGGCCTGGACGGCGAACGGCTTCTCCCGCATCGGCGCGTCCTTCACCAAGGACTACGAGCAGTACTACATCGCGGAGAACCGCCAGTACGCCTCGTACGACACCACGCTGAAGACCGGCCCGTACAACTTCGGTTCGGCCAAGCGCCCCGACTGGGTGGAGCACTACCCGTACCAGAACGGCCTGCTGATCTGGAAGTACGACACCTCCCAGGCGGACAACAACACCAGCGTCCACCCGGGCACCGGTCTGATCCTCCCGATCGACTCGCACCCGACCGCGCTGAAGTGGTCCGACGGCACCCTGATGCGCAACCGCGTCCAGGCCTACGACTCGCCGTTCAGCCGCTACCGCACCGACGGCATCACCCTGCACAAGGCGGACGTCACCACCCGGATCAAGTCGTCGAAGGGCGTGCCGGTCTTCAACGACCACACCAGCACGTACTACGACCCGGCGAACCCGGCCGGCGGTGTCAAGATCACTGACACCAACACCCGGATCGAGATCACCAAGGAGGCCCACGACGGCTCCACGATCGAGCTCGAAGTCGGCCGTGCGGTGAAGTAGAGGTAAAAAACGCAGGTCAAACGCGTATCGGCGGCAACCCCCTGGCGGGTTGCCGCCGATCGTGTTTAGGTGCCTGCTGTGACGCTCTTATTGACACCGACCGGAACGGGGAAGTGACCGCATGGCCGCAGGAGGTTTCAGCAAGCTGCCGAACGGCACCGTCGTGGTGGCCCTCAACCTGCCCAGCCCCGCCCCCGACGGCCCCGGCGGCGTCCGCGTGCTCGTCCACGCGCACAACCGCGCCCGCGCCCTGACCCGGCTGCGGAACCTGGGCCTGCGCGCCGTCTACCTGCGGGGCAACACCGCCCCGCCCAGCCCCGACGAGATCACGGCGGTCCTGCACCACCCCGACGGCCTCATCTGGCGCACGTCCCCCGACAACGCTGTCGGCGCCGTCCCCGTCGGCCCCCCGGAGCTGTGGCACCCGATCAGGGCCCTGCTGCGCCGCCGCGCCCCGGCCCAGGCGTGACCCGGCCGAGCGGCACGAGCGGTCTCAGGCGACGACGGGCTTGCCGGTCAGCTCGACGCCCGCCTGCCGCAGCTCCTCCAGCGCCCGCTCGGTGGTCTGCGCGGCCACCCCGGCGGTGAGGTCGAGCAGGACGTGGGTGCGGAAACCCTCCCGCGCCGCGTCCAGCGCGGTGGCCCGCACACAGTGGTCGGTGGCGATCCCGACCACGTCGACCTCGTCGATCTCCCTGGCCCGCAGCCAGTCGGCCAGGGCCACGCCGTTCTCGTCGCAGCCCTCGAAACCGCTGTACGCGGCGGAGTAGGCGCCCTTGTCGAAGACGGCGTCGATCGCGCCGGAGGCGACGGCGGGCGCGAAGTTCGGGTGGAAGCCCACACCCTCCGTGCCCGCGACGCAGTGCGCGGGCCAGGAGTGGACGTAGTCGGGTTCGTCGGCGAAGTGGCCGCCGGGCGCGATGTGGTGGTCGCGGGTGGCCACCACGTGCCGGTAACCGGCCGGGGCCTGCCCGATCAGCTCGGTGATCGCGGCGGCCACGTCGGCGCCGCCGGCCACCGCGAGGCTGCCCCCCTCGCAGAAGTCGTTCTGCACATCGACGACGATCAAGGCGCGGCGCATGGCGGGTGTCCTTCGGCTCTGGGGTCAGCGGGGGTCGTGCGGTCGGGGCGGATGCCGGCTCGGACAGGGATCAGGGACAGGAACTAGCGAGCTAGTTACCCGAGCGCTCGGTGACGTACTCCGTCGCGAGCACGGGTTCCCCGCGCGAGAGCTGTGTGGCCGACAGCGGCAGTCCGGCGCGGACCGCGACGTGCCGGTCCCGTACGACGTCCAGCGGCTCGCGGCCGACGACCTCGCCCCCCTTGACCAGCTCGACCTGCAACTGCCGGTCGGCCAGCTCGGTGGGCACGGCGCCGGTGCCCACCACCTCGGTCTCCGCGATCCCGTGGGCGTCCAGGCGGCGCGCCGCCCACTTGCGGCCGCCGATGGAGGTCTTGCCGCCGCTGGACTTCTTCGCCACCGGCGTCAGCGGGGCCCGCGGGTCGGCGGACTCGGCGCGGGCGACCAGCTTGTAGACCATGGAGCAGGTCGGGTGCCCGGACCCGGTGACCAGCTGGGTGCCGACGCCGTACGCGTCCACGGGCGCCGCGGCGAGCGAGGCGATGGCGTACTCGTCGAGGTCCGAGGTCACGACGATCTTCGTGTCCCGGGCGCCCAGCTCGTCCAGCTGCTGCCGCACCCGGTGCGCGACCAGCAGCAGGTCGCCGGAGTCGATGCGCACCGCGCCCAGCTCGGGCCCGGCGACCTCCACGGCCGTGCGGACGGCCTCGGCGACGTCGTAGGTGTCCACCAGCAGCGTCGTGTCCCGGCCCAGCGAGTCCACCTGCGCCTGGAAGGCGTCGCGCTCGTGGTCGTGCAGCAGGGTGAAGGCGTGGGCCGAGGTGCCGACGGTGGGGATGTTGTAGCGGAAGCCGGCGGCCAGGTCGGAGGTGGTGGCGAAGCCGCCCACGTAGGCGGCCCGGGAGGCGGCCACCGCGGCCAGCTCGTGGGTGCGGCGGGCGCCCATCTCGATCAGCGGGCGCTCGCCGGCTGCCGAGGACATCCGGGAGGCGGCGGCGGCGATCGCGGAGTCGTGGTTGAGGATCGACAGGATCACGGTCTCCAGCAGCACGCACTCGCCGAACGATCCCTCCACCCGCATGATCGGCGAGCCGGGGAAGTAGACCTCGCCCTCGGGGTAGCCCCAGATGTCGCCACTGAAGCGGTAGTCGGCCAGCCACCGCAGGGTCGGCTCGTCCACGACCCGCCGCTCGCGCAGGAAGCCGAGGACGTCCGCGTCGAAGCGGAAGTTCTCCACCGCGTCCAGCACCCGGCCGGTTCCGGCCACGACGCCGTAGCGGCGCCCCTCGGGCAGCCGCCTGGTGAAGACCTCGAAGACACTGCGCCGCTCGGCCGTACCGGCCCGCAAAGCGGCCTGCAGCATCGTCAGCTCGTAGTGGTCGGTGAAGAGCGCCGTCGAGGGAACGTCCACCGGCAGCCCAAGGTCCGCTGTGTTCATGACCGACGATCGTACTCCCATTTCGTCAGTCTGACGATTTAGGGGTGCGCCCTGCTCGTGCGGCCTGCTCATTTGTGCTCCCACCCCCCTGTAGTGGCAGCATGGGCCATGTGACGGCAGCCGCACCCATCGAGATCGAGAAGACAGAGCCGGCGGAAGAGGTCTTCGCCGTACCCGAGCCCGACGTCCCCTGGGTGACGATCGTCCACAACGACCCCGTCAATCTGATGAGCTACGTCACCTATGTCTTCCAGACGTACTTCGGGTACTCGAAGGACAAGGCCACCAAGCTCATGCTCGACGTCCACCACAAAGGCCGGGCGGTCGTCTCCAGCGGCAGCCGCGAGGAGATGGAACGGGACGTTCAGGCCATGCACGGCTACGGTCTGTGGGCCACTCTCCAGCAGGACCGCAAGTAGCCAAGTGGCAGGCGGCGCGCAGCGCCGACGAAGCCCGGACCGGAAGCAGCGAATCCTCTCCATGCCTGGACACTTCGAACCGCTCCCCGGCGGCGGCGCGGCCGTCGCCCTCGACGACGTCGAGATCTCCATCATCCGCTCGCTGGCCGTGCAGCTCCTGGAACTGATCGGCCCCGGCCCGGCGGAGGACGAGAAACCCGCCGACCCGCTCGCCGAGCTGTTCGCCGAGGGCCCGAGCGAGCCGCCCGCCGACCCGGTGCTCAAAAGGCTCTTCCCGGACGCCTACGGCGACCCCGAGCAGCTGCCGGGCAGCCCCGAGGAGGCCGCCGAGCAGCTGGCGCACGCCTCCGAGTTCCGCCGCTACACCGAGAACGACCTGCGCGCGGGCAAGCGGGAGAACGCCCTCGCGGTGATCCACTCGCTCAACGAGCTGTCCGCGGCCGGTGAGGGCGGGGCCGTGCTGAAGCTGTCGCAGGCGGAGTCCCGGCGCTGGCTCGGCGCCCTGAACGACCTGCGCCTGGCCATCGGCTCCCGGCTGGAGATCGGTGACGAGGACGACGCGGACGACCTCTACCGGCTGCCCGACGAGGACCCGCGCAAGCCGATGGTGATGGCGTACCTGTGGCTGGGCGGCCTCCAGGAGACCCTCGTCACCACTCTGATGCCCTGATCGCACCGGTCCGTACGGATTCGGCGTTCGCTCAGAGGACGCTCAAATCCGCATAACGATCGCGTCAATACGGTTCAGCATTATCAGCCGATTGAGTGCGTTTCGTCCGATTATCCCTGCCCTTCTCTGTGCCATGTGCCACAGCTCACCCTGCGATCAGTGTTGCGGCCGTGATAAATCTTCACGACCGCCCGGCGAACACCACCCACGTTCGCCCGGGTGCGCCACCGAGCCGGCAACCGCCGGCCAGGCATGAGCGAGTCCGGTGACACCCGAGCCCGCTCACTCCATTTCAGTCCGGGGGGATCGAGACCCGATCCGCGGCCGACGAACGGCCCGGGTCGGCATGGAGAAAGGCGCACGACACATGACCTCAGCGCAGGTCGAGCACGAACACGACGGCAAAGAGGCCGTGGAAGGCGGCGAGGGCTACCAGCGCGGCCTCGGCGCCCGGCAGATCCAGATGATCGCCATCGGCGGCGCCATCGGCACCGGCCTGTTCCTCGGGGCGGGCAAGGGCATCTCCAAGGCCGGCCCCAGCCTGATCCTGGCCTACGCGGTGGCCGGCTTCGTCATCTTCCTCATCATGCGGGCGCTCGGCGAGCTGCTGATGTACCGCCCGGTCTCCGGTTCCTTCTCGGAGTACGCCCGCGAGTTCATCGGCCCCTTCGCGGGCTTCGTGACCGGCTGGACGTACTGGCTGTTCTGGGTCGTCACCGGCATCACCGAGGTCACCGCCGCGGCCGCGTACATGACGTACTGGTTCGACATCCCGCAATGGGTCTCGGCCCTGATCTTCACCCTCGTGCTCTACGGGGCCAACCTGATCTCCGTGAAGCTCTTCGGCGAGCTGGAGTTCTGGTTCTCCATGGTCAAGGTCACCGCGATCATCGGCATGATCCTGATCTGCGCGGGCATCCTGACCGTCGGCTTCTCCGACGCCGGTGACACCGCGTCCGTCTCGCACCTGTGGAACGAGGGCGGCTTCTTCCCGCACGGCGTCGGCAGCACCCTGATGACCCTCCAGATGGTCATGTTCGCCTTCCTCGCCGTCGAGCTGGTCGGCGTGACCGCGGGCGAGTCGAAGGACCCCAGGACCGTGCTGCCGCGGGCGATCAACACCGTGCCGTGGCGCATCGCCGTCTTCTACATCGGCGCGCTGATCATGATCCTGTCGGTCGTGCCCTGGACGAGCTTCCACGCGGGCGCGAGCCCGTTCGTGGTCGCCTTCGAGAAGATGGGCCTGCCCGCGGGCGCCGGCATCGTCAACTTCGTCGTCCTGACCGCCGCCCTGTCCTCCTGCAACTCCGGCATGTACTCCACCGGCCGCATGCTGCGCGACCTGGCGCTCAACAGCCAGGGCCCGCAGTTCTTCACCAAGCTGACCCGTAGCGGCACCCCGCTGGTGGGGACCACGTTCTCCGCCGCGCTGATGCTGGTCGGCGTGTGGATCAACTACCAGTGGCCGGGCAAGGCGTTCGACTACGTCGTCTCCTTCGCGACCATCTCCGGCATGTGGGCCTGGATCGTCATCCTGGTCTGCCAGATCCGCTACCGCGCCAAGTCCGACCGCGGGGAGCTGCCCAAGTCGGAGTTCCGCGCCCCCGGCGCCCCGTACGCCAGCTGGTTCGCGCTCGCCTTCATCGGCATGGTGATCGTGCTGATGGGCATAGACAAGGACGCCCGCGTCTCGCTGTACTGCGCGCCGCTGTGGGGCCTGATCCTCGCCGTCGCCTACCTGGTGCTCAAGCGCCGCAACCCGGAGGCCGCCGCCTTCCGCAGGCGCTGACCGGCACCGGCACCGAACCCGGACGTCCGGCCGGAGCGGATTCTCGTGGCGACCCGCTCCGGCAGCCGCTCAGGACGTCCGCGATGTGGGCCGTTCCGTACCACTCCCCGGTACGGAACGGCCCCTCTGTTTATCCTTTGGCCCATGCTGACCATCACCCAGTCGCTCTACGACCAGATCGTCGCCCACGCGCGCGCGGACCACCCCGACGAGGCGTGCGGCGTGGTCGCCGGACCCGTCGGCGCCGGCCGCCCCGAGCGGTTCATCCCCATGCTGAACGCGGCCCGCTCGCCCACCTTCTACGAGTTCGACTCGCAGGACCTGCTCAAGCTCTACCGCGAGATGGACGACCGCGACGAGGAGCCGGTGATCATCTACCACTCCCACACGGCGACCGAGGCCCACCCCTCCCGGACCGACATCTCCTACGCCAACGAGCCCGGCGCCCACTACGTCCTGGTCTCCACCGCCGACACCGACGGCGCGGGCGCGTTCCAGTTCCGCTCGTTCCGCATCGTCGAGGGCGAGGTCACGGAGGAGGAGGTCAAGGTCGTGGAGGCGTACTGAACCGGCCCCCGTACCGTCCCCACCCCGCCTCCGTCTCGTACCGCGGATGGAATCCGTCCGAAGGGCGAGATCACATTCCAGGGACCGGATAGGGAATCGATACGATGAGCCCATGGTTCTTCACGACGTGAGCGACGACATCCCGGGCACGCTGCTCGTGGCGCGGCTGCACGTCGACCTGTGCAGGTTGAACAGCGCCATCTGTTGACGTTCCCTGCCGCCGCCGTACGGCCGTGAGCCGCGGCGCTCCCCCAGGGGCCAACGCCTGGGGGCACTCACGACGCGCGCCCCCCGATCCGACGACACCTTCCTGACAGGAGCCCGCACCCATGGCCATCGAGGTCCGCATCCCGACCATCCTCCGCACCTACACCGACGGGCAGAAGGCGGTGGAGGGCACCGGGGACACGCTCGCCGCGCTCTTCGCCGACCTCGAAGCCCGCCACCCGGGCATCCAGGCCCGCATCGTGGACGGTGACCAGCTGCGCCGCTTCGTCAACGTCTACCTCAACGACGAGGACGTCCGCTTCCTGGACGGCATCAAGACCAAGCTCGCCGACGGCGACAACGTGACGATCCTGCCGGCCGTCGCCGGCGGGATGCGCTGATCGGCCGCTGAGCAGCGATGCGCTACGACTCCCCGCTGGCCGCGGTGGGCAACACCCCCCTGGTGCGCCTGCCGCGGCTCTCGCCGTCCGCCGACGTCCGCATCTGGGCCAAGCTGGAGGACCGCAACCCGACCGGCTCCGTCAAGGACCGCCCCGCCCTGCACATGATCGAGCAGGCGGAGAAGGGCGGCCGTCTCACGCCGGGCTGCACGATCCTCGAACCGACCAGCGGCAACACCGGCATCTCGCTCGCCATGGCGGCCAAGCTCAAGGGCTACCGCATGGTGTGCGTGATGCCAGAGAACACCTCCCAGGAGCGCCGGGACCTGCTCGGCATGTGGGGAGCGGAGATCATCTCCTCTCCGGCGGCGGGCGGCTCCAACACCGCCGTCCGCGTCGCCAAGGAACTCTCCGCCGAGCATCCCGACTGGGTGATGCTCTACCAGTACGGCAACCCCGACAACGCCGGCGCGCACTACGCGACCACCGGCCCGGAGATCCTCGCCGACCTGCCCTCCGTCACCCACTTCGTGGCGGGCCTCGGCACCACCGGCACCCTGATGGGCGTCGGCCGCTACCTGCGCGAGCACAAGCCGGACGTGAAGATCGTCGCCGCCGAACCGCGCTACGACGACCTGGTGTACGGCCTGCGCAACCTCGACGAGGGCTTCGTCCCCGAGCTGTACGACGCCTCCGTCCTCACCACCCGCTTCTCCGTCGGCTCCGCCGACGCCGTCACCCGCACCCGTGAACTCCTCCAGCAGGAGGGGATCTTCGCCGGGGTCTCCACGGGTGCCGCGCTGCACGCGGCCATCGGCGTCGGCCGCAAGGCCGTCAAGGCGGGGGAGAGCGCCGACATCGTCTTCGTCGTCGCCGACGGCGGCTGGAAGTACCTGTCCACCGGCGTCTACACGGCGGCCACCACGGAGGAGGCCATCGCCACGCTCCACGGCCAGCTCTGGGCCTGACCGGTCCGGCCGCCTCAAGCACGTCCCAGCCCCCTCCCACGAGGGGGCCAATCTCATCCTATGGAGGGGCAAAGAATTCCCTCCGGGTACTGCCGCGTCCCGGCCGCGCGGGGCTACGTTCTCGGCGCACCCTGTCATGCCACGATCACGTGGTGTGCGGAGTGTGGAATGTCATGCTCATGACTGCGCGGTTCCGCCGCCGCGACCCGCGTCACGGGCTGCCCGACCAGTGCGCACCCCCACGTCAACGGAGGCAGTACCCCATGCGTGAGTCCCGCCCGAGCAGCCGGAGACGGAGTCCGCTCCGACTCCTCACCGTCGCCTTCCCCGCCCTCGCCCTCGCCGTCGCCGGGTTCGCCGCGGCACCGACCGCCGGAGCGGCCCAGCCCGCCGCCGCGCACCCGCACACCACCAAGGCCGCCCAGAACGCGCGGGCCCTCACCGCCCCGGAGCGGCAGACCTTCCACACCACCGGCACGGCCGGCCAGAAGGTGCCCACGACCCGGCTGTGCGCCGACGCCCGGCCCGGCGAGGCCTCCTGCTTCGCCCAGCGCCGCACCGACATCAAACAGCGGCTGGCCTCCGCGCTCGCCGCCGCCGCACCCTCCGGCCTCTCCCCGGCCAACCTGCACAGCGCCTACAACCTGCCCAGCACCGGCGGCTCCGGCCTGACGGTCGCGGTGGTCGACGCCTACAACGACCCCAACGCCGAATCCGACCTGGCCACCTACCGCTCGACGTACGGCCTGTCGGCGTGCACCAAGGCCAACGGCTGCTTCAAGCAGGTCAGCCAGACCGGCTCCACCACCTCCCTGCCGACCAACGACAGCGGCTGGGCCGGTGAGGAGGCGCTCGACCTCGACATGGTCAGCGCGGTCTGCCCCAACTGCAGCATCATCCTGGTCGAGGCGAACTCCGCGAACGACACCGACCTCGGCACAGCCGAGAACGAGGCCGTCTCGCTCGGCGCCAAGTTCGTCTCCAACAGCTGGGGCGGCTCCGAGGCGTCCACCCAGACCACCGAGGACACCCAGTACTTCAAGCACCCCGGCGTCGCGATCACCGTCTCCGCGGGCGACTCCGGCTACGGCGCCGAATACCCCGCGACCTCCCAGTACGTGACCGCCGTCGGCGGCACCGCCCTCACCACCGCGTCCAACTCCCGCGGCTGGAGCGAGAGCGTGTGGAACACCAACTCCACCGAGGGCACCGGCTCCGGCTGCTCCGCCTACGACCCGAAGCCGAGCTGGCAGACCGACACCGGCTGCTCCAAGCGCATGGAGGCCGACGTCTCCGCCGTCGCCGACCCGGCCACCGGCGTCGCCGTCTACGACACCTACGGCGGCAGCGGCTGGGCCGTCTACGGCGGCACCAGCGCCTCCGCCCCGATCATCGCCGGCGTCTACGCCCTGGCGGGCACCCCGGGCGGCAGCGACTACCCGGCGAAGTACCCCTACAGCCACACCGGCAACCTGTACGACGTGACCAGCGGCTCCAACGGCTCCTGCTCCACCGCGTACTTCTGCAAGGCGGCCGCCGGCTACGACGGCCCGACCGGCTGGGGCACCCCGAACGGCACCGCCGCCTTCACCACGGGCGGCGGCGGCACCGGCAACACCGTGAGCGTCACCAACCCCGGCAGCCAGTCGACCACCACCGGCGGCTCCGCCAGCCTCCAGATCCAGGCCACCGACAGCGCCGGCGCGGCCCTCACCTACAGCGCCACCGGCCTGCCCACCGGCCTGTCCATCAACAGCTCCACCGGCCTGATCAGCGGCACCGCCTCCACCGCCGGCACCTACCAGGTCACCGTCACCGCGAAGGACTCCACCGGCGCCTCTGGCTCCACCTCCTTCACCTGGACGATCGGCACCTCCGGCGGCACCTGCACCGCGGCGCAGCTGCTCGGCAACCCGGGCTTCGAGTCCGGCAACACCGCCTGGACCGCCTCCAGCGGCGTCATCACCACCGACAGCGGCGAGCCCGCCCACAGCGGCTCCTACAAGGCGTGGCTCGACGGGTACGGCACCTCGCACACCGACAGCCTCTCCCAGTCGGTGACCATCCCGGCCGGCTGCAAGGCCACCCTCACCTTCTACCTGCACATCGACACCTCGGAGAGCGGCAGCACCGCCTACGACAAGCTGACGGTGACCGCGGGATCGAAGACCCTGGCGACGTACTCCAACGCCAACGCGGCCTCCGGTTACGCCCAGAAGACCGTCGACCTCTCCAGCCTGGCGGGCTCCACCGTCACCCTGAAGTTCAGCGGCACGGAGGACTCCTCCCTCCAGACCAGCTTCGTCGTCGACGACACGGCCCTGACGACCGGCTGATCCGCCCCGCCCCTCCCGCACACCGCGACCCCGGCCGGAACACCGGCCGGGGTCCCGGCGTGCGCGGGCGCGGGGATCCTGATGTGCTGGAGGAACGTCACATCGGCACCAGGGCACTGGGCCCCGGGACACCGGGCACCCGGAACGGGACTGCGGAAAGGCGGACGCCCCATGCGCCGTACGACGCACCACCGCACCACCACCGCGACCGCGGGGGCGGCGGCAGCCGCCCTGCTCCTCCTCGGCTGCGGCAGCACCCAGCAGGACGGCAAGGGCACAGCGGGAACAGCAGGCACAGCGGGAACAGCAGGCACAGCGGGAACTGCGGGGCCAGCAGGATCCGCGGGTCCCACGTCCGCCTCCCAGCCGCCCCCGCCCGGCTGCACCGCCCACGCCGACCTCACCGCCGCCGACTCCGGCCGCACCCTCTGCCTCACCGTCGGCGGCTACCTCCGCCTGACCCTCGACGGCACCAAGGAACGCCCCTGGACCCCCGTCAAGGCCACCGGCAACGCCCTCAAGGGCGCCGACGCCGGCATCGTGATCCTGCCCGGCGACGCCCTCGCCGCCTACACCGCCACCACCCCCGGCACCGCCCGCCTCACCTCGTCCCGCCCGCTGTGCGCCACCGCCCCCGGCAAGATCTCCTGCAAGGGCATCCAGGAGTGGACGGTCACCGTGCGGGTCGCACGGCCATGACAGGCGCACCCGGTGGCCAGGACGTACGGGCGGCCCCGGCGGACCGACTCACCCGGCCAGGTAGCGCACCTGGTCCCAGAGCACCGGGTCCACGACCCCCACCCGGCGCCGGAAGTCCCACACCGGCACCTCCCGCACCTCGTCGGTCTCCAGGAAGCTCGTCCGCCCCTGCGCGTCCCCCACCGAGCCCGGCGGCAACGGGATCACCCCGGCCCGCTCGTCGTGGTACCTGCTGGTGATCTTGGCGACCCGGGCCCGCTTGCCGTGCACCGACAGCACCAGACAGGGACGGTCCTTCGACCCGGGGCCCTCCTCGTAGGGCACGTTCGCCCACCAGATCTCCGCCGGCTGCGGACGCGCGGCGCCGCCCAGCTTCCCGCGCCCCTCAGGACGCCCCGGCGGACGCGTCCGGCGCCCCGCGGGACGCCGGCCCCGACCCCACCCGTCGACGAGCGTGGCGACGAGCGCCAACAGCACCACCGCCGCGAGCGCCAGCCACCAGGACGTGTCCATAAGGTCGACGTTACCGGCGCACGACCGTCCGTGCGCGCCCTCTTCCGCACCTCATGCGCCCCACGTCCAGCCGAACCGGTGACACCACAGGTGAGTTCGCCCACAACCGACCTTGCCGAAGGAGCGACCCGCCGTTTCGCGCCTTACGCTCGACGGACCGCACGACCCCCGTCACCTTCTGTATCTTCCCCGCCAGCGGAGGTTTCTGCTCCATGAAGCTCACCGTCGTCGGCTGCTCGGGGTCGTTCCCGTCCGCGGAATCGGCCTGCTCGAGCTACCTCGTAGAGGCCGACGGCTTCCGGCTGCTCCTCGACATGGGCAACGGCGCCCTCGGCGAGCTGCAGCGCCACTGCGGTCTCTACGACCTCGACGCGATCTTCCTGAGCCACCTGCACGCCGACCACTGCATCGACATGTGCGCCTACTTCGTCGCGCGCTACTACCGGCACGAGGGCGGACGCTGCGCCCCGCTGCCGGTCCACGGCCCCGAGGGCACCGAGCACCGGCTCACCACGGCCTACGCCGACACCCCCACGGCCTCCTCGATGAGCGAGGTCTTCGACTTCCACACGGTCAAGCCGGGCACCTTCGACATCGGCCCCTTCACCGTGCACACCGAGCGGGTGGCCCACCCCGTGGAGGCGTACGCCATCCGCCTCGAACACGGCGGCCGGACGCTGACGTACTCCGGCGACACCGGCACCAGCGAAGCGCTGGAGGAACTCGCCCGGGACGCCGACCTGTTCCTGTGCGAGGCCGCCTTCACGGACGGCAAGGAGAACATCCCCGACCTCCACCTCAACGGCCGCGAGGCCGGCGAGGCCGCCGCCCGCGCCCGCGCCCGCCGCCTCGTCCTCACCCACATCCCCCCGTGGACCGACCCCCAGATCAACCTCACCGACGCCCGCGCCGTCTTCGACGGCCCGGTGGAACTGGCGGCGACCGGAGCGACGTACGAGATCTGAGGCGCCCGAGACCTGAGGCGCCCGCCCGTACGACGACGCACGACGAAGCCCCCCGAGCACAGCGGCTCGGGGGGCTCGTGACGTTCCGGAGGAGAGCTCACGCCTTGGTGAGGTCCTCCACCTCCTCCTCGGGCTCGCGGCCCGGGGTGGGGAGGTTGAACTTGATGATGGCGAAGCGGAAGGTCACGTAGTAGATGACCGCGAAGACCAGTCCGATCGGGATGATCAGCCATGGCTTCGACGCCAGGTGCCAGTTCAGCGCGTAGTCGATGAAGCCGGCGGAGAAGTTGAAGCCGTCGTGCACGCCCAGGCCCCAGGTGATGGCCATCGACGCGGCGGTGAGCACGGCGTGCAGCACGTACAGGACCGGCGCGATGAACATGAAGGAGAACTCGATCGGCTCGGTGACACCGGTGACGAACGAGGTCGCGGCCAGCGAGATCATCATGCCGAGCACGACCTTGCGGCGCTCGGGACGGGCGCAGTGCGCGATGGCGAGCGCGGCGGCCGGCAGGCCGAACATCATGATCGGGAAGAAGCCGGACTGGAAGAGACCGGCGGACGGGTCACCGTGCAGGAAGCGCGGGATGTCGCCCTGCCAGACCTGGCCGGAGGCGTCGGTGAAGCTGCCGAGCTGGAACCAGGAGACCGTGTTCACGAACTGGTGCATGCCGACCGGGATCAGCGCGCGGTTCACGCCGCCGAAGAGAGCGGCGCCGCCCGAGCCGAGGCCCGTCATCCAGTCGCCGAAGTTGGTGATGCCGGTGCCGATCGGCTTCCAGATCAGGGCGAAGACGACACCCACCACGATGCCGACGAAGGCCATGATGATCGGCACCAGACGGCGGCCGTTGAAGAAGCCCAGCCAGTCGACGAGCTTGGTGCGGTGGAAGCGCTGCCACAGCACGGCGGCGAGCAGACCCATGATGATGCCGCCGAGCACACCCGGGTTGTTGTAGGTGGCCTCGACTATCTTCCCCTTCTCGATGTGCTGCTCGGTGAGGGGGAAGGCCTCGAGGACCTTGCTGTAGACGAGGAAGCCCACCACCGCGGCCAGCGCGGTCGAACCGTCCGACTTCTTGGCGAAACCGATGGCCACACCGATGCAGAAGAGGATCGGCAGGGAGCCGGTCAGCGCGCCGCCCGCGTTGTTGAACACAGCGGCGACCTTGTCCCAGCCCAGGCCGTCCTTGCCGAAGATGTCATCCTGGCCCAGCCGGACCATGATGCCGGCCGCCGGCAGCACGGCGATCGGAAGCTGCAGGCTTCGGCCGACCTTCTGCAGGCCCTGGAAAAGGCCTGATCCCCGCTTCTTTGCGGGTGCCGCCGTCGTCTCGGCGGTGGCGGTGCTCATAACGTCCGTCCTCCATCGGGTGGTGGTCTACACCACTCAGTGGTGTAGACCTGTTGTAGCACGATGAAGGTGGCGTAAGGAACCCGCGAAAATGCGACCGAACCGCTACACGCCGTACGGAATCCCACCGGTCGGCACAGGCCGCTTTCGCACCGGTTTGACCCTCAGGCCTGCGTGACGTCCTCGACCTCCTCCTCGGGCTCCCGCCCAGGAGTCTTCAGATCGAACTTCGTGATGGCAAATCGGAAGACCGCGTAATAGACGACGGCGAAGCACAGCCCGATCGGCACGATCGCCCACGGCCGGGTCGCCAGGTTCCAGTTGATGACGTAATCGATCAGCCCCGCCGAGAAGCTGAACCCGTCGTGCACGCCCAGCGCCCAGGTCACCGCCATCGACACCCCCGTCAGCACCGCGTGCACCGCGTACAGCACCGGGGCGATGAACAGGAACGAGTACTCCAGCGGCTCGGTGATCCCCGTGACGAACGACGTCAGCGCCACCGACAGCATCAGCCCGCCGACCTCCTTGCGCCGGCCCGGCCGCGCCGTGTGCGTGATCGCCAGCGCCGCCGCCGGCAGCGCGAACATCATGATCGGGAAGAAACCCGAGGTGAACTGCCCTGCCTGCGGGTCGCCCGCCAGGAACATGTTGATGTCACCGTGCACCACCGTCCCGTCCGGCTTCGTGTAACTGCCGAACTGGAACCAGATCGGCACGTTCAGGAACTGGTGCAGGCCGATCACCAGCAACGCCCGGTTCGCCAGCCCGAAGACACCCGCACCCCACGCCCCGGCAGCGCTCAGCCAGTTGCTGAAGCCCTCCAGACCCCGGCCGATCGGCGGCCAGACCCACAGGCACAGCGCCGCGAACAGGATCGCCACGAACGCCATGATGATCGGCACCAGCCGCCGCCCGTTGAAGAAACCGAGCCAGTCCACCAGCCTCGTACGGTGGAAACGCCGCCAGAAGAAAGCGGACAGCAGCCCCATCACGATCCCGCCGAAGATTCCCGGATTCTGGAACGTGAACGCCGTCACCGTCCCGTCCGCCGCCTGACACCCCGTCGCGATCACCCGCGCACCCGCCGGACAGGTCGTCGGGAACTGGTGCAGCACGTTGTAGTAGACGAGGAAGCCCGCCACCGCCGCCAGTGCCGTCGAACCGTCCGCCTTCTTCGCCATCCCGATGGCCACACCGACGCAGAACAGCATCGGCAGCCCCAGCTCCCCGTCGAGCAGTGCACCGCCCGCCCCCGCCATCACCTTCGAGACGTCGATCCAGCCCAGCCCGTCCTTGCCGAACACGTCCGGCTGCCCCAGCCGGTTCAGGATGCCCGCCGCCGGCAGCACCGCGATGGGCAACTGGAGACTGCGGCCCATCTTCTGCAAGCCCTGGAACAACGTGTTCCAGCGCTCCCGCACAGGGGAGACCCCGACGCCCCCGCCGCCCGCGCTGTCGGCACTCATGGCGTCCTCCCGGGGCTCCGCTGCGTCGTGCGGCACCGCGTTTGGCCACCGCGCCAACGGTGGTGTAGACCAGTTGACGGACGGTTCCGCTGTCGTGAACGCCATCATTCGGCACCGACGGCACAACCGCTCGCGAAGATGGGCCAACTGTGGGTTACTGCGACAAAGCGGTTCGGATCAGGGAGACAGAACATGGCCAGCAAGGCTGAGAAGATCGTTGCCGGGCTCGGCGGCATCGACAACATCGAAGAGGTCGAGGGCTGCATCACCCGCCTCCGCACCGAGGTCGTCGACCCGAGCAAGGTCGACGAGGCCGCCCTCAAGGCCGCCGGCGCCCACGGCGTCGTGAAGATGGGCAACGCCATCCAGGTCGTCATCGGCACCGACGCCGACCCGATCGCCGCGGACATCGAAGACATGATGTGAACCCCGCGGTCCCGCCCAGGGACCCGGCAGGTTCACCCCCAAGGGGCTCTTCCCGACGCGGGAAGAGCCCCTTGCCCGTGGGGCACTAGGCTCGACCCATGTCTCGAATCGACGGCCGCACCCCCGACCAGCTCCGCCCCGTCACCATCGAACGCGGCTGGAGCAAGCACGCCGAAGGCTCCGTCCTCGTCTCCTTCGGCGACACCAAGGTCCTCTGCACCGCCTCCGTCACCGAAGGCGTCCCGCGCTGGCGCAAGGGCAGCGGCGAGGGCTGGGTCACCGCCGAGTACGCCATGCTGCCCCGCGCCACCAACACCCGCGGCGACCGCGAATCCGTCAAGGGCCGCATCGGCGGCCGCACCCATGAGATCAGCCGCCTCATCGGCCGCTCCCTGCGCGCCGTCATCGACTACAAGGCCCTCGGCGAGAACACCATCGTCCTGGACTGCGACGTCCTCCAGGCCGACGGCGGCACCCGCACCGCCGCCATCACCGGCTCCTACGTCGCCCTCGCCGACGCCGTCGCCTGGGCCCAGGGCAAGAAGCTGATCAAGGCCGGCCGCCAGCCCCTCACCGGCACCGTCAGCGCCGTCTCCGTCGGCATCGTCGGCGGCGTCCCCCTCCTCGACCTCTGCTACGAGGAGGACGTGCGCGCCGACACCGACATGAACGTCGTCTGCACCGGCGACGGCCGCTTCGTCGAGGTCCAGGGCACCGCCGAGGCCGAACCCTTCGCCCGCGACGAACTGAACGCCCTGCTCGACCTCGCCGTGGCCGGCTGCACCGACCTCGCCGCGATCCAGCGGGCCGCGCTCGAGAAGTAGCGCGACAGCGGCTCAGCGGGTAAAGCGCACGCCAAGAAAGGGAGCCACCGGGACGCAACCCGCCTCCCGCGTCCGACGTCCCTACCGGTACGGGCGTACGGGGCACGGAAACCGTGCACGAAACCGTACGTCCGGCCACCGAACGGGGAGGGAACCCAGCCATGGCCGCGAGCCGCCGCCGACGACCCGGCCGCACCACCGCCATCGCCGCCACCGCGGCCGCCATCGCACTCACCGTCACCGCCCTCACCGGCTGCGACGCCGTCGGCAAAGCCCTCGACTGCGTCCAGAGCGCCGACGCCATCGCCGACAGCGTCACCAACCTCCAGCAGGCCGTGCAGAACGCAGCGGACGACCCGACCAAGACCGACGACGCCCTGCGCGCCATAGAGAACAACCTGAAGAAAATCGGCGACAAGACCGACAACACCGACGTCAACAAGGCCGTCGACGACCTGGACAAGGCCGTCGGGAACGTCCGCACCGCCCTCAAGAACGGCGACGACACCCCCGACCTCACCCCCGTCACCGACGCCGCCGGCGAACTGACCAAGGTCTGCACCCCCTGACCCGGCCCCGATACTGGTGAGCATGACCCGCTTGATCCTCGCCACCCGCAACCCCGGGAAGATCACCGAACTCAGGTCGATCCTCACCGAGGCAGGACTGCCCCACGAACTCGTCGGCACCGACGCCTACCCCGAGGTCCCCGACGTCAAGGAGACCGGCGTCACCTTCGCCGAGAACGCACTGCTGAAGGCCCACGCCCTCGCCCAGGCCACCGGCCTGCCCGCGGTCGCCGACGACTCCGGCCTGTGCGTCGACGTCCTCGGCGGCGCCCCCGGCATCTTCTCCGCCCGCTGGGCCGGCCGCCACGGCGACGACCAGGCCAACCTGGACCTCCTCCTCGCCCAGCTCTCCGACATCGCGGACGGCCACCGCGCGGCCCACTTCGCCTGCGCGGCGGCCCTCGCCCTCCCGGACGGCACGGAACGGGTGGTCGAAGGCCAACTGCGCGGAACCCTGCGCTTCGCCCCCGCCGGCGCGCACGGCTTCGGCTACGACCCGATCCTCCAGCCGGACGGCGAGACGCGCACCTGCGCGGAACTGACCCCCGCGGAGAAGAACGCGATCAGCCACCGGGGCAAGGCGTTCCGGGCGCTGGTGCCGGTGGTTCGGGAACTGGTGGGCTGAACCATGAAAACGCCCCCGCACCTACGAATCGAAGGTACGGGGGCGATATCCCCTGTGAGCCCGGTGGGACTCGAACCCACGACACACCGGATCTAAACCGGCGCCCTCTTGCCAGCTGGGGTACGGGCCCGCAGCGGTCCTACTCTACTGGGGTTCGTGTGCTCGTTCGCCGGCCTCCCCGGCACCAGGTGCTGGTGATCGCGTGGCAGTTGGGGCAGAGCAGTCGCAGGTTCTCCCGCCGGTTGTCCCGCCAGTCGCCGTTGACGTGGTCGATCTCCAACGTCAGGGGTTTGCCGAGCCACTCGGGACGGAGCCCGCAGCTGGCGCACCGCTCGGGCACGCCCACTTCCCGCAGTGCGCGGCGCAGGCGCCAGGTCTTGATCCGGTACGGGCCGGTGTGACGCACCAGTACTTCTCCAGGGTCCTTGGCGTTCGCTCCCCGTCTTCCCCGCTGGTGCGCCTGCCCGCGGAAATGGGCCGTCGTGAGGCCCCTCTGAGCGATCTGCTGCCGCAATGCCGCTCGTTGCCCGCCGTTGTCCGGCCGCTCCAGACGACGCAGAACCTCTGCGAGGGAGCCCGACTCCGCGACTGTCGACCGCAGTTCGTCCGGGTCGAGCGGATCGCGTCGGCCGCCCCTGCTCATGCGTCACCGATCCTGCCGCGTCCCTTGCCGCGGCCCCGGTAGGTGTCCGTCGTCGAGTGGCAGTTGGGGCACAGAAGCCGGAGGTTGGCGATTCGGTTGTCCCGCCAGTCGCCATCGATATGGTCGACTTCCAGCGGTAGGGGCTCCCCGTGCCAGAGGGGTTCTGTTCCGCACAGAGCGCAGCGTTCCTCGACCCCGAGTTCGGCCATGGCCCTCTTGAGCCGGGCGCTGGGGAGCCGCGTGGCGTGTACGGACGTGTCCCTGACGAGGATCTCCTCGGCGGAGCGGCGGCGTTGGTTGGATCGCATCCTCTCCGTGCGGACCGACGGCGTGAAGTGCGAGGTGTCGATGCCGTACGCCTTGATCTTGCGGCTGATGTGGGTGTGGTGTCCACCGACGAGTTCGAGGCCCAGGTGGCGCAGTACGCCGCGCACGCTCGTCGAGGCCGCCACCGCGGTCTGCAGCACCTCCCGCGTCCACTTCACCCCCTCCCGCTCGAAGTGCGACGCGTCCACCCCCAGCTTCTTCATCCGGTCCCTGATGTAGGCCCGCGTCGAACTCCTGGGGTCCACCCCCAACCTCACCAGCGCCTCCGACAGCGTCCGCGCCCCGCGCGCCGCTTCCTCCAGCCGCTCCCGCGTGTACGCACTGGCCCCCATCGAGCCCCCTCCGTTCGAATCTCGGCCATGTGTTCATGGCCCGTACGGAGTAACGAACCGGTTATCGGACAGTCACGCACGGAAAGCGGAGCGGCCCGTACCGGGTGTGCCGGTACGGGCCGCTCGCAGGGCGGGAGCCTCCCGCCTCAGATCCCCAGGTCCTTGATGATCTTGGCTACGTGGCCGGTGGCCTTGACGTTGTACAGGGCTCGTTCGACCTTGCCGGATTCGTCGACGACGACCGTGGAGCGGATGACTCCGGTGACCGTCTTGCCGTAGAGCTTCTTCTCGCCGAAGGCGCCGTAGGACTCCAGGACCTTCTTGTCCGGGTCGGCGAGGAGCGTGACCTTCAGGGACTCGGTCTCGCGGAACTTCGCGAGCTTCTCCGGCTTGTCGGGGGAGATGCCGATGACGTCGTAGCCCGCGCCGGCGAGCAGGTCGAGGTTGTCGGTGAAGTCGCAGGCCTGCTTGGTGCAGCCGGGCGTGAGGGCGGCCGGGTAGAAGTACACGATGACCTTGCGGCCCTTGCGGTCGGCCAGCGACACCTCGTTGCCGTCGGCGTCGGGGAGGGTGAAGGCGGGGGCCTCGTCCCCGGGCTGGAGTCGCTCGCTCATCGAAGTCTTCTCCTCGTGCGTGTCCTCGTAGGTGCCAATACCGTGTCGGTCCGAGGGTAACCGGGGGTGCCGACAGTGCGGTCGCGGCGAGAGCTGACAGACTGTGCTGAACACGCATCAGTTGACTTCGGAGGCGCTACGGTGGCGGACACGGCGGACACCAGAACCCCGGCTGAGATCGAGGCGGACATCAGGCGTCGCCGCGAGACGCTGGCCGAGACCCTCGACGAGATCGGGGTGCGCGTGCACCCGAAGACCATCGTCGGCGACGCCAAGGCCAAGGTCGCCTCCCACGTCGACCACACCCTCGGCCGGGCCTACGTGCAGGTCAACCGGGTGGTGAGCGACGTGCGGTCCCAGTTCGTGGACGAGGCGGGCGCGCCCCGGTTGGAGCGGATCGTGCCGGTCGCGCTGCTCGCGGTGGGGGTCGTCGGCCTGCTCGCGGTCGGCGGGCGCAAGCGCCGCGGCTGACCCACTCCGTACGGACATGGCCGAAGCAGGTAGGTTTCAGGCGTGAGCGCCAACAGAAACGAGCACAGCCCCCACGAGGACAAGCTGCCCATCCGGATGCTGCACGACCGGGTGCTCGTCCGCCAGGACACGAGCGAGGGCGAGCGCCGGTCGGGCGGCGGCATCCTGATTCCCGCGACGGCGGCGGTGGGCCGTCGGCTCGCCTGGGCGGAGGTCGTCGCGGTCGGGCAGAACGTGCGGACCGTGGAGCCGGGTGACCGGGTGCTGTTCGACCCGGAGGACCGGGCGGAGGTCGAGGTGCGGGGTACCGCGTACGTGCTGATGCGCGAGCGGGATCTGCACGCGGTGGCCGCGGACCGGTTCGAGGGCTCGGAGGACTCCACCGGTCTGTACCTCTGACAGGACGGCCCGAGGGGCTGGTGACCGTTGTCACCGGCCCCTTTGTCGTTCCTTTGCTAACCTCGGGAGGGAGCCCGACGAGACGCGCCGTACCGGGTCGAAGGCAAAGACGACGCACCTGATGTCCGTCGCGACGCCCGGTCGACCGTCCGGCGTCGCCGTCGTCTCGGAGGTGCCCGTCGTGGCCTGGGTTCTGCTTGTCGTCGCCGGTCTGCTGGAAGTGGGCTGGTCGATCGGGATGAAGTACAGCGAGGGGTTCACCCGGCCGGTGCCCAGCGTCCTGACCGGCGCGGGGATCGTCGCGAGCATGCTGCTGCTGTCCTACGCCGCCCGTTCCCTGCCCATCGGTACGGCCTACGGCGTGTGGGTGGGGATCGGGGCGGCCGGTGCGGCGGTGCTGGGCATGGTGGTGCTCGGTGAGCCGGTGACCGCCGCCCGGATCTTCTTCGTCTGTCTGCTGCTGGTGGCCGTGGTGGGCCTGAAGGCCACCTCGGGGCACTAGCCACAGCCGGCAGGCCCGGGCCGCCACAGGCCCGGGCCTGTGGCGGCCCCGTGGGCTACCGCCGTTGTCGCCTACTGCCGTCGCGGGGTGGTGAGGTGCTGGCCCGTGCCCGGGCCGGTGCCGGTGTTCGTGCCGGTGCCGCCCGCGGCCGGGCCCGTGCTGGTGCCGGTCCCGGACCCGCCGTCGGCGCTCGCGCCGCCGGCCCCGGTGGGGTCGCCGGTGGTCGGCGTACCGCCCCCGGATCCGCCGGGGGTGCCGCCGCCCTGGGTGCCCCCGCCGGTGGGGGGAGTGCCGCCCGTGCCGTCGGTGGTGCCGGTGTCGCCGCCGGGGCCGCCCTGGGTGCCTCCCGTGTTTCCGGTACCGCCGCTGTCCGTGGGCGTGCCGCCGCTGGAGTCGCCCGGTGTGCCGCCGGTCTGTCCCTGAGCCTGTCCCTGGGTGCCCTGGCCCTGCGTGTCCTGGCCGCGGTCGGCCCCCGGCGTCACGGTGGTGCCGGCGGTGCCGGCGCCGGTGCCCGGGCTGGTCTGGGCCGGGCTGCTCGGGGGTGCCTGGCTCTCGTCGGCGCCGGGCTGGAGCCGGAGGTCGAAGTCGCTGACGGGGGTGCCCTTGAGGGCGTCGCCCATGAACTGTGCCCAGATGCTGCCGGGCGGCCCGCTGCCGTTGACGCGGGCGAGGCCGAGGGCGCCGTAGAGCGGTTTGTGCGCGGCGGTCTCGGGGTCCTGGCCCATGACGGAGACGACGGTGGCGAGGTCGGGCGTGTAACCGGCGAACCAGGCCGCCTGGTCGTTCTCGGCGGTGCCCGTCTTGGCCGCGGCCGGGCGGCCGATCGCCTGGGCGGGTGCCCCGGTGCCGTTCTGGACGACACTCTGCAGCACGGAGGTGGTGGTGTCGGCGGCCTCGCGGCTGACGGCCTGGGAGGCGGTGCTGTCGTGGCCCGGGAGGGCCACCGCGTCGGCGCCGTCCTTGGTGATCTTCTTGATGATCGTGTACGTGCCGTGCTTGCCGTGGTTGGCGAGGGTCGCGTATCCCTCGGCCATGTCGAGGACGCTGGCCTGGGCGACGCCGAGCGCGATCGAGGGGGAGCCGATCAGCTCCGGGGTGTCGGACGGGAGGCCGAGGGCGATCGCGGTGTCCTTGACCTTGTCGGAGCCCACGTCGACGGCCATCTGCGCGTAGACGGCGTTGACGGACTTGTCGGTGGCCTCGCGGACGGTGATGTCGCCGTAGGACTGCTGGTCCTCGTTCTCGGGCGCGTAGTGGCCGCCGTTCCAGCCCTGCACGGGCCGTTTGTCGGTGCCGTCGTAGAGGGTGTTCGGGGTGATGGGGCGGGAGTCCTGGGTGGTGGACTGGTTCTGCACGGCGGAGGTGAACACGAACGGCTTGAAGGTGGAGCCGACCTGGAAGTCCCGCCGGGTGGCGTTGTTGGTGTACTGCTTGACGTAGTCGATGCCGCCGTACATCGCCACGACCTGCCCGGTCTTCGGGTCGACCGCGGCGCCGCCGGCGCGGACGTAGCCGTCGGTCTTGTTGTTCTTCTTGTCCAGCTTGTTCATCAGCTGGTCGTCGACCGCCTTGACGAAGGCGTCCTGCTTGTTCTTCTGCAGGGTGGTGGTGATGCGGTAGCCGCCGGCGGCCAGTTCGTCCTCGTCGAGGATCTTGTTCTTGGCGAGGTAGTCCTTCACCGCGTGCACGAGGTAGCCGCGCTGTCCGGCCATGTTGGTGGGCACGGTGGCGGCCTTGGGCGTCGGGAACTTCAGGCCGGCCCGCTCGGATGCGCTGAGCCAGCCTTTCTTGACCATGCCGTCCAGGACGTAGTTCCAGCGGGCGACGGCGGCGGTCTTGTTCTCCGGGTGGGCCGACACGTCGTATTCGCTGGGGGCGTTGACGAGGGCGGCGAGGTAGGCGGCGCGGGCCGGGTCGAGGTCCTTGGCCTTCACGCCGTAGTACGCCTGGGCGGCGGCCTGGATGCCGTACGCGTTGCGGCCGAAGAAGCTGGTGTTGAGGTAGCCCTCGAAGATCTCGTCCTTGGACTTGTTGCGGTCCAGCTTGATCGAGATGAAGAACTCCTTCACCTTGCGGGTGACGGTCTGTTCCTGGCCCAGGTAGTAGTTCTTCACGTACTGCTGGGTGATCGTGGAGCCGGACTGCTTGCCCTTGCCGCTGATGGTGCGCCAGCCGCCGCGGACCACGGCCTTGGGGTCGATGGCGGACTCGGTGTAGAAGTCGCGGTCCTCGGCGGCGAGCACGGCGTGCTGGGCGGCCTTGGAGACCTGCTCCAGTGGGACGCTCTCGCGGTTGACCTCGCCGTCGCGGGCGATCTCGGTGCCGTCGGCGTAGAGGTAGACGTTGGCCTGCTTGACGGCCAGGGCGTTGGCGGGCGGGATCTTGACCAGTGAGTAGCCGACGAAGAACGCGCCGAAGCCCAGCAGGACGAGGGTGAGGAACCCGCCGAGTGTCATGCGCCAGGTGGGGAAGATGCGCCGCCACCCCGTACGCCGCCGCTTGGGCCGCTTGCCTTTGCCGCCCGCGCCCGTGCTGCCGTCGGTGGCGACGGAGGCGTGGGCCGTGGTGGTCAGGGCGGCGCGTGGCGCGGCCGGGGCGGTACGTGCACCGGCACCGGCACCGGAGCCGGCACCGGCACCGGCACCGGAGCCGGCACCGGCACCGGCACCGGACCCGGAGCCGGCACCGGCTCCCGCCGCCCAGGCGGGAGGCGCCGTACGACGTCGCGGGCCGCCCTGCGGATCCGAATCCTGACCGGGACCGGGCTCGGGTCCGGGCCCGGTCCCGAGCCCGGGCTCCGGCACTGAATCCGCGCCCGGACGACCGCGCTCACCACCGGAACCGGCCCCCGCCCCCGACCCGTCTCCGGACCGCGACGCGTCTTCGGACCGCGAACCGTCTCCGGACCGCGAACCGGCGGCCCCCGCACCCGATTCCGCACCGGGGCCGGACTCCGCACCGGGGCCGGACTCCGCACCGGCACCCGGCTCCACCCCGGGCTCCTGGCGCTGTGCCCCAGCCTCCGGGTGCGGGCCGGGTCGGCCCTGCGGTTCCCGGCCGGGCCACGACTGCGGTCGCGCTTGCGGCCGTGGCCGCGCGCCGGTCTCTGGCTGCTGCGCCCCGGCCTTCGGCTGCGGCTCGTCGCTCATCTCGTGCACGGACTCCTGTTTCGCCTCGTACGTTCCCGTACGCCCTCATGCGGCTTCTGCCTTTTGCGCCCCCGGATGAAGACTCTCGTACCAAGCGTTCCGTTCCCGCGCGCCGAAACTTCGGGGGCGCGGAAAATGCGTGGCACGTCACGTTCCGCGCGTACTAGGCTCCTTCGCTTCGGTGTCGGCGGAGCTCGGGAGGCGTGACGTGGGCGCTGGACGGTTGTACGCGGCCGTCGCGGCGGGCGGATTCAGACGGTACGCGACGTATCGGGCGGCCACGGCGGCCGGGGTGTTCACGAACACGGTCTTCGGCCTGATCCTCGTGTACACCTACCTCGCGCTGTGGGACGCCCGGCCGCATCTGGGCGGGTACGACCGCTCCCAGGCGGTGACGTACGTGTGGCTGGGGCAGGCGTTCCTCGCGACGCTCGCGATCGGCGGGGGCGGCGTCGAGGACGAGCTGATGGAGCGCATCCGTACGGGTGACATCGCGACGGATCTCCACCGCCCCGCCGACCTTCAGCTGTGGTGGCTCGCGGCGGACGTGGGCAGGGCGACGTTCCAGCTGCTGGGCCGCGGGGTCGTGCCCTTCGTCTTCGGGGCGCTGTTCTTCCCGGCCACGCTGCCCACGGACCCGGTGACCTGGGCGGCGTTCCTCGGCGCGGTGCCGCTGGCGATGCTGGTGAGCTTCGGGATCCGGTTCCTGGTGGCGCTGAGCGCGTTCTGGCTCCTGGACGGGGCGGGTGTCGTGCAGATCGCGTGGCTGGCCGGGCTCTTCTGCTCGGGGATGCTGCTCCCGCTGAACGTCTTCCCGGGCGCCCTCGGCGAGGTCGTACGGGTCCTGCCGTGGTCGTCGCTGCTCCAGGCCCCGGCCGATGTGCTGCTGGGACACGCGGATCCGCTGCGCACGTACGCCTTCCAGGGCGCGTGGGCGGCGGCGCTGCTGGGGGCCGGCCGGCTGTTGCAGACGGTGGCGACGCGGCGGGTGGTGGTGCAGGGTGGCTGAGACCGCGGGCGGCGCGGACCGGGCACTCACGCGCGAACCCGTTCCCGCGCCGCCGCGCCGCCGCCGGCTCGCCGACGGGCTGCGCGCCTACCGCATGATCGCCGCGATGTGGCTGCGCTCCACGATGGCCTACCGGGCGTCGTTCGTGATGACCACCATCGGCAACTTCGCGGCGACGGCGCTGGACTTCGTGGCGATCCTGCTGATGTTCTCGCGCGTGGACGCGCTCGGCGGCTACTCGCTGCCGGAGATCGCCCTCCTGTACGGGCTTTCGGGCACGTCCTTCGGGCTGGCGGACCTCGCGATCGGCTCGATGGACCGGCTGGGGCGGCGGGTGCGCGACGGCACGCTGGACACGCTGCTGGTGCGCCCGGCCCCGGTGCTGGCGCAGGTCGCCGCGGACCGGTTCGCGCTGCGCCGGCTGGGCCGCGTCACGCAGGGGCTGCTGGTGCTGGGGTACGCCCTGTGCACGCTGGACCTGCACTGGACGGTGCTCAAGGTGATGTTGATGCCGGTGATGGTGCTGAGCGGCTGCGTGATCTTCTGCGCGGTGTTCGTGGCGGGCGCGGCCTTCCAGTTCGTGGCGCAGGACGCCTCCGAGGTGCAGAACGCGTTCACCTACGGCGGGACCACGCTGCTGGAGTACCCGCCGACCGTGTTCGGCAGGGAGCTGGTGCGCGGGGTGACGTTCGTCCTGCCGCTGGCCTTCGTCAACTGGCTGCCCGCGGCCTACGTGCTCGGGCGCCCCTACCCGCTGGCGCTGCCGCAGTGGACGGCGTTCGTCTCGCCGCTGGTCGCGGTGGCCTGCGCCGCGCTGGCGGGGCTGGCCTGGCGGGCGGGGCTGCGGTCGTATCGGAGTACGGGAAGCTGAAGGGACGCGGGGCGGACATGGACACGGGACCGGACGGCGCGGTCGAAGGCGTGGTCGAGACTGCGGCCGAAGGCACGGCCGAAGGCACGGCGGAAGGCACGGCCGAAGGCACGGCCGAAGGCACGGCGGAAGGCACGGCGGAAGGCACGGGCACGGCGGAAGGCACGGTCGACGACATGCTCGAAAGCGTGGTCGACAGTGCGGTCGAGGGCGCGCTCGAAGGCGTGGCGGACAGCGCGGTCGGCGGCGCGTTCATCGAACTCGACCGGGTCGAGAAGGTCTTCGACGTGCGCAAGAAGACCGGCTTCCTGAAGCGGGAGCGGCGGCGGGTGCGGGCGGTGGACGGGATCTCCTTCACCGTGGCGCGCGGTGAGATCGTCGGCTACATCGGCCCGAACGGCGCGGGCAAGTCGACGACGATCAAGATGCTCACGGGCATCCTCACCCCGAGCGGCGGCCGGCTGCGGATCGCGGGCATCGATCCCTCCCGCGAGCGGACGCGGCTGGCCCAGCGCATCGGGGTGGTGTTCGGGCAGCGGACGACGCTGTGGTGGGACCTGCCGCTCATCGACTCGTACCGGCTGATGCACCGCATGTACCGCATCCCCGACGCCCGTTACCGCGAGAACCTCGACCGCTGCGTGGAACTCCTGGAACTGGCCGACCTGCTGGACGTCCCCGTACGGCAGCTCTCGCTCGGCCAGCGCATGCGCGGTGACATCGCGGCGGCGCTGCTGCACGACCCCGAGGTGCTCTACCTGGACGAGCCGACCATCGGCCTGGACGTGATCAGCAAGGCCAGGGTCCGTGACTTCCTGCGCGACCTGAACGCCGAGCGCGGTACGACGGTGCTGCTCACCACGCACGACCTCCAGGACATCGAGCAGTTGTGTTCGCGGGTGATGGTGATCGACCACGGGCGCCTGATGTACGACGGCCCGCTGGCCGGTCTGCACGAGGCGGGGGAGGGGGAGCGCACCCTGGTGGTGGACCTGGAGCGCGAACTGCCCCCGGTCGAGGTGCCGGGCGCACGCGTGGTCCGCGTCGAGGGCCCCCGGCAGTGGCTGGCGTTCCCGGCGGGCGAGTCGGCGGCCCCGCTGGTGGCGCGGATCGCGGACCGCTATCCGCTGGTGGACCTGTCGGTGCGGGAGCCGGACATCGAGGCGGTGATCGCCAGGATGTACGAGTCCGGGGCGGAACGTGTGGGCTCGTAGCCTCCCGCGCGGTGAACTCGTAGGCTGCTGCCCATGACCGATGCCGTGCCGCCCCCTGGGGAGACGCCCGCCGGGCCCGCCGTGCCCGAGCTGCGCGCCTCCGACGCCGACCGTGAACGGGTCGCCGAGGTCCTGCGGGACGCCCTCGCCGAAGGCCGCCTGGACATGGGCGAGTTCGAGGAGCGGCTGGACGCGACGTACAAGGCGCGCACGTACGGGGAGCTGGCGCCGATCACCCGCGACCTGCCGGTCGGGCAGGGCGCCGCGCCCGTGGCCCCGACGGTCTCCCTGCACAAGGAGCCTGAGGCGGACGGGAGTTGGGCGGGGCGGATCACCGGCGGCGAGGGGTCGTCGGCGTGGGCCGTCGCCGTCATGTCCGGCTTCCAGCGCAAGGGGCGGTGGACGGTCCCCAAGCGCTTCACCTGCTTCTCCTTCTGGGGCGGCGGCGAGATCGACCTGCGCGAGGCGAACTTCGCCGACCGCGAGGTCGAGATCAACTGCATCGCGATCATGGGCGGTGCGCAGGTGATCGTGCCGCCCGGCGTCGAGGTGGTCGTGCGCGGCATCGGCATCATGGGCGGCTTCGACCACCGCGAGGAGGGCGTGCCGGGTGAGCCGGGCGCCCCGCGCGTGATCGTCACGGGCTTCGCCTTCTGGGGGCGGCGTCGGAGTGGAGCGCAAGCTCACCAAGGCCGAGCGGCAGCGGCAGCGGGAGGAGCGCCGCCAGGAGAAGCTGGACCGCAGGGCCGAGCGCCGCGAGCTGGAGGCGGACCGCCGCGACGGGCGCCGGGAGCGCTGGGAGCGGCAGTGGGAGCGCCACGAGGAGCGCATGGAGCAGCACCGCGAGCGCCACGAGGAGCGCCGGGAGCAGCACCGCGAACGCTGGGAGCAGCACCGGGACCGCTGGGACCGGCGCCGCGACGGCCGCGGGCACCGTGACTTCTAGGGCCGCCGCTGCCCTTCCTTCCTCCCCCTTCTTCCCCTTCCTTCCCCTTCGTCACCCTTCCCCTCCCTCGTCCCTTCCGGGTGGTGTCGGGAACTCCTGTTCCGTTCCGGGAGTAGGTCAGGAGGGGACAATCGTGCGCGGCGCGTGTGCGGGAACACGGAACGGGTGGAGCGGATGGAACGAACGACGACGGCTGTGCCACAGGCGGATGCGGAAGCGGCGGATGCCGCGGCCGTCTCCCGCCGCACGATGACCGTGTTCAGCCCCGCCGACGAGGAGCGCAGGCGCGGTGTGCGCCGGATGAAACTGACCGCGACCGGGCTGCTGCTGTTCGTGGCGGTGGTGTACGTCCTGGCCAAGTGGGCCCAGCACACCGGCGCCGGCGCCTGGGCGGGGTACGTCGCAGCGGCCACCGAGGCGGGCATGGTCGGTGCGCTCGCCGACTGGTTCGCGGTCACCGCCCTCTTCCGCCACCCGCTCGGCCTGCCCATCCCGCACACCGCGATCATCCCCACGAAGAAGGACCAGCTGGGCGTCTCGCTGGGGGAGTTCGTCGGCGAGAACTTCCTTGCCGGGGACGTCGTACGGCAGCGGCTGCGCGCCGTGGGCATCGGCAGCCGGCTGGGCGCCTGGCTGGCCCGTCCGGAGCACGCCGACCGGGTGACCGCCGAGCTGGCCACCGCGCTGCGCGGCGCGCTGACGGTGCTGCGCGACTCGGACGTGCAGGCCGTGGTCGGCGAGGCGATCACGCGCCGGGCGGCGGTGCAGGAGATCGCGCCCGGTCTCGGCAAGATGCTGGAGAAGATCGTCGCCGACGGCGGGCACCGGCGCGTCGTCGACCTGGTGGTCAGCCGCGCGCACGACTGGCTGGTGCTGCACGGCGACTCGGTGATGGACGCCGTGCAGGGCGGGGCGCCCGGCTGGACCCCGAAGTTCGTCGACCGGAAGGTCGGTGAGCGTGTCTACCGGGAGCTGCTGCGGTTCGTCACCGAGATGCGGGACATGCCGAGCCACCCCGCGCGCGGGGCGCTGGACCGCTTCCTCACCGACTTCGCCTCCGACCTCCAGTCCGACAGCGACACCCGGGCCCGTGTCGAACGCCTCAAGAGCGAGGTGCTGGGCCGTGGTGAGGTGCAGGACCTGATCGCCTCGGCCTGGTCCGCGGTGCGGTCGATGATCGTCTCGGCGGCGGAGGACGAACGCAGCGAACTGCGGCTGCGGGTGCGGGCCTCCCTGCTCTCCCTGGGCAACCGGATGGCCGAGGACCCCAGGACGCAGGGCAAGGTGGACCGCTGGGTGGAGGGCGCGGCGGTGTACGTCGTGGAGACGTACCGCACGGAGATCACCTCTCTGATCACCGACACCGTGGCGGGCTGGGACGCGGAGCACACCACCCGCAAGATCGAGGCGCACATCGGCCGTGACCTCCAGTTCATCCGGATCAACGGCACGGTCGTGGGTTCGCTGGCGGGGCTGCTGATCTACACGGTGTCGCGCGTCCTCGGAGCGTAGGCGGCCGGTGCCAGGGCGTGATCCCATGGGTTCGGGGGCACCCGGAGTGAGGTCCGCTCGACGAGGAGGGAGCCCATGGCCACCGCAGACGCCGCAAGCGCCGCAGGGGCGGCAGGTGACGGCACCGGCCGCACCGTGACCACCGACATCCCCGCCAGACTCGACCGCCTTCCCTGGTCGCGCTGGCACTGGACCATCGTCGTCGGTCTGGGCACCGTGTGGATCCTGGACGGTCTGGAAGTCACCGTCGTCGGCAACATCGCCAGCCGCCTGTCGGAGCCGGGCAGCGGTCTGGCGATCAGCTCCGGGCAGGTCACCGGTGTCGCCGCCGCGCTGTACGTGGCCGGGGCCTGCGTCGGCGCCCTGTTCTGGGGCCGGCTGACCGACCGCTACGGCCGCCGGAAGCTGTTCATGATCACCCTGGCGGTGTACCTCGCGGCGACGGCCCTGACCGCCGTCTCCTTCCAGGCCTGGTGGTTCTTCCTCTTCCGTTTCCTGACCGGGTTCGGCATCGGCGGCGAGTACGCGGCCATCAACTCCGCGATCGACGAACTGATCCCCGCGAACTACCGCGGCCGGGTCGACCTGATCATCAACGGCAGCTTCTGGGTGGGCGCGGTCGGCGGTTCGCTGCTGTCGATCCTCGCGCTGAACACCCACTTCCTCGCCGCCGACCTGGGCTGGCGGCTGACGTTCGCGCTCGGCGCCGTACTCGCCCTGGTCATCCTCCTCGTCCGGCGGCACGTCCCCGAGAGCCCGCGCTGGCTGCTGATCCACGGCAGGGACCGCGAGGCCGAGGAGGTGGTGGCCGGGATCGAACAGCGGATCGAGTCCGAGACGGGCGAACAGCTGCCGGAGCCGCACGGCGAGCTCACCATCCACCAGCGCCGCACCATCTCCTTCCTGGAGATCGGCCGTACGGTCTTCGCCGACTACCCCAAGCGGGCCGTCCTCGGCTTCTCCCTCTTCATCGGCCAGGCCTTCCTCTACAACGCCATCACCTTCGGTTTCGGCGCCATCCTCACCAAGTTCTTCGACGTCCCCGCCGACCACACCGGCTACTACTTCGCCGTCATCGCGGTCGGCAACTTCCTGGGCCCGCTGCTGCTCGGCAAGCTCTTCGACACGGTCGGCCGCCGGGTGATGATCTCCTCCACCTACCTGCTGTCCGGCCTGCTGCTCTTCGGCACGGCCTGGCTGTTCGACCGCGGCGCGCTCGACGCGACCACGCTGACCGCCTGCTGGTGCGCGGTGCTGTTCTTCGCCTCGGCCGGCGCCTCCAGCGCGTACCTGACCGTCTCCGAGATCTTCCCCATGGAGACCAGGGCGATGTCCATCGCCTTCTTCTACGCCCTCGGCACCGCCGCCGGCGGCATCAGCGGCCCGGTGCTCTTCGCCGACCTCACGGGCACCGGCAAGGTCGGGGACACGGTCCTCGCCTTCTCGATCGGCGCCGCCCTGATGTGCGCGGCGGGCCTGGTGGCCGCCTTCCTCGCGGTCGACGCCGAGCGCCGCTCCCTGGAGGACATCGCCGAGCCGCTGACCGCCGTGAGGGGGAAGTCCGGCCCTGGCGCGAAGAAGGGCCGCCCCGACGTCACGCCCCCGTCGTCTAGCCCGGCCTGACCCTCACGCCCCGGTCGTCACGCCCCCGTCGTCGAGCCCGGCCTGACGATCATCAGGACGGTGACGGCGGCCCACAGGAGGTTGAACAGGCCGGTGAACATGGCCAGTCGGGCGGTGGCGCGGGCGGTGTCCGCGCCGGTGCCGCCGGTCGTGCCGCCGCCCGTGACGCCCTCGGCGAGCGCTGCCTGGCGGGGCAGGACGAACGCGGCGAGCACGAGCGCGGCGAGCGCGGTCAGCGCGATGGACACGATGAGCCAGGTGTCGCCCAGCACCCCCATGTTCCGTGCCGTGGCGAACCCGAACACCGGCACGACGACGCCGACGACGGCGTACACCCGGCAGATCCGCAGCAGCAGCCGTACGGTCTCCGCGGCCCGCGGATCCTCCGGCGCGGACAGCGCGCGGCGCGCGGCGGGCGGGAACATGCTGGCGGCGACGGTGACGGGCCCGACCGCGACGATCGCGGCCAGGACGTGCACGGCGAGGAGGAACTTGGTCACGCGCCGACGCTAGACGGGCCGCCGAGCCGGAAGAAGCGGCAAGAATGCCAGGTACCGACAGATTCCCGCCAGGCAGGGACGGGGACCGACGTGGGGACCAGGTGCCGGGGCCGGGCGTGGGGACCGGGCGGGCCCAGGTGCCGGGACCGGGCGTGGGGACCGGGTGTGTGGACCGGGTTTGAGGACTGGTGTGGACCGGTTGAGGGGCCACCCCCAGTGCCCGCCCGAGGTACGCGCGCCTACGCTCCCGGCATGCACATCGTGGCCGTCCTCGCGTTGGACCAGGTGATCCCGTTCGACCTCGCCGCCCCCGTCGACACCTTCGGCTGGGCGCGGCAGCCGGACGGCCGGCCCCTGTACGAGACCCGGGTCTGCTCGGTGGGCCCGCAGGTGCGGGCGGCCGGCGGCGCGTTCACCGTCCAGGCGCCGTACGGGCTGGAGACGCTGGCCGAGGCCGACACGATCGTCGTGCCGGGGGTCGCCGACCCCACCGCCCCGCTCCCGCCCGGCGTCGCGGACGCGCTGCGCGCCGCGGCGGCGCACGGCACCCGCATCGCCTCGATCTGCGTGGGCGCCTTCGTCCTCGCGGCCACCGGCCTGCTGGACGGCCTGCGCGTGACGACCCACTGGGCCGCGGCCGGGACCCTGGCGGAGCGGTACCCGGAGGTGACCGTCGACCCGAACGTCCTCTACGTCGACAACGGCCGGCTCCTGACCTCCGCGGGCGCCGCCGCGGCCCTGGACATGTGCCTGCACATGATCCGCAAGGACCACGGCTCGGCCATCGCCGCGCACGCGGCCCGCATGTCGGTGATGCCGCTGGAACGGGAGGGCGGCCAGGCGCAGTTCATCGTCCACGACCTGCCTCCGGCCCCCTCCGGCGCCACGCTGGAGCCGGTGCTGCGGTGGCTGGAGGAGCACTGCGACCGCGACCTCGCCCTGGAGGAGATCGCGGCCCGGGCGGGCATGAGCACCCGCACCCTCAACCGCCGGTTCCGCGAGCAGACCGGCACGACGCCGTTGCAGTGGCTGCACCGCGCGCGGGTACGGCGCGCCCAGCACCTGCTGGAGACGACGCCGTACCCGGTGGAGCACATCGCCGCGCAGGCCGGTTTCGGCTCCCCGACGGCGTTCCGTGAGCGCTTCCGGCGGGTGGTGGGCACGAGCCCGAGGGCGTACCGGAAGTCGTTCCAGGCGGCGGGCGGCTGAGGCGGCGGGGGCTGAGGGGGCGGGAGCGCGGACGCGAGCGGGACGCGCGTCCCACGCATCGGCTCGGACTCGGTCAGGGCCGGTCACGAGCCCGCGCCGGACGGCCTCGGCCCGCGCCGGTAGGCCTGCGGGCGCGCACCGGTCGGCGTTCGAGCCGGCCCGGCCGGCCCGCGAGCCGCGCACGCCGGGTGGCGTACGAGCCGTGCGCGCCGGCTGGCGTACGAACTCCACGCGCCGGTCGGCTTACGAGCCCGGCGCGTCTAGACGCTTACGAGCCTGGCGCGCCGGTCGGCGTACGAGCCCTGCGCGCCGGTCGGCTTACGAGCCGCGCCGGTCGGCGACGGCCCAGGAGGCGGCGGCGACCGCGCCGGCGACCCCGAACACGGCGGGCCAGGCGCCCACCTTCTTGGCCAGCGGGTGCGACCCGGCGAACGCGGCGACGTAGGCGGCCGTGAGCGCACCCGCCGCCTTCCCGCCCGCCCGCTGCCGCCACTGCTGCGCGGCGGTGGCACCGGCGACGGCCAGTACGGCCCCGCCCAACTGCCGCTTCTTGGTCCAGCGGGCCACCCCGTAGCCGCCGACGAGCCCGGTCGCGGCGACCGCTGCCGTAGGAATCCTCGCCATCACTGTCTCCCTGTCTCCCCCGACTCCCGCACGTGCCGAGACTCCCGCACGTGTCGAACGACCCGAGGCTAACCCCCGGCCCCGCCGACGGGCGGACCGCCCCCGAGCACGCCAGAGTGAGACCCAGGTCACACCATCAGGACCCGTCGGCCTGTCACACACCGCGCCCCGGATCCGTCGTATCAGTGCAACCGCACGAAGACGAGCAACGATGCCCAAGACGCCCAAGGAGCCCACGATGGAAGCCCGCCTCAACATCTTCCAGAACCCCGTCGCCGGCAAGTTCTTCCGCTACATCAACTCGGCCGGAAAGGTCCTGTCGGACTCGACGCTCCCGGCCGCGACGCAGGAGCTGGTGAAGATCCGCGCCAGCCAGATCAACGGCTGCAGCTTCTGCATGGACATGCACACCAAGGACGCCGCGCACGCCGGCGAGACGGCGCAGCGCCTCCACCTGGTCGCCGCGTGGAGGGAGGCGAAGGTCTTCACGGAGGCCGAGCGCGCGGCCCTGGAACTGACCGAGCAGGGCACCCGCATCGCGGACGCGGCCGGCGGCGTGAGCGACGAGGTGTGGGAGAACGCGGCCAAGTACTACGACGAGGACCAGCTGGCCGCCCTCGTCGGCCTCATCGCCCTGATCAACGCGTACAACCGCCTGAACGTCGTCATCCAGCAGCCCGCGGGCGACTACGAGCCGGGCATGTTCGGCTGACGGCCGATCCGGTTCACCACGAGCCCCACCGCGAGGCCTCGCTACACCCTCATGCCCCCCGGCATAGGCTGACCACCGAATCGAACGGTGATCTTCCGCTGGGGGGCCGAGCGGTGCCTGACGAACCGAAGACGACGCACGAAGACACCACTACCAGCACCGCCACCGCCCGTACCCGTCGGGGCCGCCTGTCCCGCCCGGACGGCACCCACATCGCCTACGACGACCACACCCCCGTGGACCGCACGCCGGAGGACCGCGACCCACCCCCTTCCCAACCCCCCTCGGACCGGCCGGAACCCGTACTCCTCCTGCACGGCCTGGCGGGACACCGCGGCGAATGGGACGACCTGGCCGCGCGTCTCGTAGCGGCCGGCCACCGCGTGGTGACGTACGACGCCCGGGGCCACGGCGACAGCACGCGCCGCCCCGAGGACGTGACACGGGAGGCCTGCGTCGCGGACGCGGCGGCGCTGATCGAGACCCTCGCCCTGGCCCCGGCCGTCCTCGTCGGCCAGTCCTTCGGCGGCCACACCGCCCTGCTCCTGGCCGCAGCCCGCCCCGAGCTGGTGGAGTCCCTGATCCTGATCGAGGCGGGCCCGGCGGCGGCACCGCCTGACGTCCCCGGGCAGATCGCGGCCTGGCTGGACTCCTGGCCGCTCCCGTTCCCCACCGCCGAGGCGGCCACCGGCTTCTTCGGCCACGAGGCCTGGGCGCGGGGCCTGGAGGAGCGCGCGGACGGCTGGTGGCCGCGGGTCGACAAAGACGTGATGGTGTCCTCGATCGCCGAACTCACCCGGCACGACCACTGGCGCGAGTGGCAGACGATCACCTGCCCCACGCTGGTGGTGAGGGGCGCCGCCGGCACGATGCGCGAGGCGGAGTTCACGGAGATGCACGCCCGCCGCCCCCACGACACCACGCCGCTGACCGTCCCCGCCGCGGCCCACGACGTCCACCTGGACCAGCCGGAAGCCCTGTACGAGGCGGTGGCGGCGTTCCTGACCTGAGTCGGGGCTTGTCAGGTTTCATCCGGCGAGCTATATAAAGAGACGTAGGGCATCGCACTCAGTGCCACGAGAAAGGAGTGACCTGTGATGCTCATGCGCTCCGACCCCTTCCGCGAGTTCGACCGCCTCGCGCAGCAGGCCTTCGGTCCCACCCGCCCCGGTGCCATGGCCATGGACGCCTACCGCTCGGGAGACGACTTCGTCGTCCACTTCGACCTCCCCGGGGTCGATCCGGAGACCATCGACCTCGACGTCGAACGGAACGTGCTCAACGTCCACGCCGAGCGGAAGCCCCCGGCCCCCGACGGCGCGGAAATGCTCGTCTGCGAACGACCCACGGGCACCTTCACCCGCCAGTTGTTCCTCGGCGAGACACTCGACACGGAACGCATCGACGCCTCGTACGAGGCCGGCGTCCTCACGCTGCGCATCCCGGTGGCCGAGCAGGCCAAGCCGCGCAAGATCCAGATCACCGGCGGCGGCGAACGCAGGCAGCTGAGCAGCTGAGAACACCTTCGAGGAAGCGTCCCGTGAGCCCGTACCCCGCTCACGGGACGCGGCCACGCGCCACCCCGGAGAGCGAACCCAGGCGGAGGAGACCCCACACGATGACCGCGACGGCGGCCCCCACCAGGAAGACGACCAGTACACCCGCGAACTTCCCTTCTACTGACACCACTTGGCTCACGTTGACCGAACGGGTGCGGGAAGCGGGCGGCTACCGGACGAGAGCGGAGGCGGAACACATCACCCGCACCGTCCTCTCGGTCCTCGGCACCCACGTGACCGGTGACGAACGCGTGGCCCTGGCCCGCGCCCTCCCCGAGGAGGCGGCAAGGGTGCTCGCCTCCCAGATCCCGGCCCTCCGACCCCTGCCGGCCCCGGACTTCGTCGAAGCGGTGGCGTCCCGCCTCGACAACTCCACCCCGGCAACGGCCCGCTGGGACACCGGCACGGTGCTGACCGTCCTGGCAGACCTCCTGCCCCCACCCGTCCTGACGGACGTCCTGACCCATCTGCCGACGGGGTACGCGCTGCTCTTCGGCAGGGCGGAACTGGGCGGGCCCCGGCGGGCGCACCGCACAGCCTGAGTGGCCGGATCCCTCTCTCACCTTCGGCCCGGACTCCGTGGCCGACATCGGGCGGGGCTGCTTGGACAGCACCCTGACGGACACCCCCTGCCGAGGCCTCGGCCCCACGGCCCGCCCGGCCCTCCACTACGAACTCGGCGACGGAACGGACCCTGGTGTGCGGAGACGCCTCCGGCATATTGAGGACCACCTGAAGACCGTGCGCGGGGCGCGAGCAGGCTCCTGACCTCGACGAACCGGCAGTGCCCCGTGTCCGGGACGGGTCCCCGGCACGGGCCCGCCGTCGCACCGGCTCGATCCTGAGCGCTGTGTTCGGCTGCCCCTGGACCGCTCCGCTGCCCGGTCACGTGGAGCTCTCCCGGGTAGGGCAGCAGCCAGGTCACCATCCCCAGAAACCACGGGACGGACGGTCTGCGGGGCGGCCTCACGTGCGAAAGGCCGTCAACCGGCCGGTTGCCCGTGCGAGGCTGTGCCTCGTGGCCGTCAAGGCGACGCTCACGGGGGAGGAAAGATGGACGGTACGATGGAGAACACCGCCCGCGTCGCGGTGACGCCCCCACGCATACGTCCCTGGTACGCGGCCAACGAAATCCTGGCCTTCCTCCTGGAATTGGGTGCGCTGGCCACCCTGACCTGGTGGGGCTTCACCACCGGCCACGGCGCGATGCGCATCCTCCTGGGCCTCGGCACTCCCGCCCTGGCCATCACTCTCTGGGCCCTCTTCGCCGCCCCGAAGGCCCGGCTGCGCCCCGGTCTCCCGCTGGTCCTGATGGTCAAGGCCGTGGTCCTGGGCGGTGGCGCCACGGCCGTGTACGAGGTCGGCCATCCCACGGCTGCCATCGCGCTGGCTGGCCTGGTCGTCGCGAACACGGCGGTGGCGGAGACGTTCCGTCGTTCGCGGCAGGTGGGGCTAGACCCCCTGCTGTAGTCCGAGCTCGGGCCTATCCGGTGGGCCGTTGCCATGTAGCCGCCCGCACGCGTCGGAGTTTCCGACCGTCGGCAGGCACCGTCGGCCAATCGGGGGTGCCGGCGCCCTCGGTCTTCAAGACCTGCTGGCACTGCGCGGAATGCGGACGGCCTCCGCCCCAGGCGCGGAGGCCGCCGCCTCAACCGGCCCCTGCGGTGGGTGCGCGCATCAGGGGGCCGGAACGCGAAGCGTGTGCCTGACCTTCCGGCAGCCGAAGTGCGAACGGCGACTCCGCCGCATTCGTGAGCGTGAGGGGCCAACCCGGCCCCGTGCCCGGCCGCCGTAGTCGGGCAGGAGTTCTAAGCCAGGTCTCGCACGAACAGCCACCACACCTCGGGCCTGACTCGCAGGATGGCGCCCTCCACCTGTTTGGAGTCGCGTATCAGGACGCTTTGGCTGGTGTACGCGCATTCCACACACTCGGTGGCGTTGCCGCCGCTGTACGAGGACTTGAACCAGGCGGATGCGGAGACGGGCCGGGTACCGACGGGCATTCACAGCTCCTTGCGGGCGCGTTGGATCATGGCGGAGGAGGCCTCCACGTCCAACGCTTGTGCGCGCAGGTACTCGAACGCAAGTCTGTATCGCTCAAGCTCTTCATCCTTCTCCAAGAAGAGCGAGCCGGTGTGGAAGTCGACGTAAGCCACGTCGAGAGGTGACTCGGTCCCGCCGATGATGACGAAGCTGCCGAGGGCGGCGGCGTGAGCGCCCTTGGAGAACGGCAGCACTTGCAGCCTGATGTGGGACGACTCGTTGGCTTCGAGAAGCCTGTCGAGCTGTTCCTTCATGATCTCGGCTGAACCGACGACACGGCGGATGACCGACTCGTCGAGAATGGCCCACATGCGGAGCGGTTTCGGCCTGGTGAGGATCTCCTGGCGTTTCATGCGGATGTCCACCAGCCGTTCGATCTCTGCGGGGTCCAGCCGGATCTCGTTGGCCTTCTGCAGGGCGGTGGTGTACGCCCGGGTCTGCAGAAGCCCAGGGACGTAGACGCATGAGAAATGGTTCTCGTGTACGGCTTCATCCTCAAGCGTGAGCAGCAGGTTCATGCTCTCCGGGATGGAGTCGGCGAACGAACTCCACCACCCCTGCTGCTTCGCATCCTTGGCCAGCCGTACGACGGCCTCCCGCTCGGCGTCGGTCGCTCCGTACTCGCGGCACAGCGCATCGACGACGATCCACTTCACCGGACCGGCCTGGGTCTCGTACCGGCTGACCGTCGCCTTGGACACGCCGACCAGCCGTCCTGCTTCCTCCAGGGTCATGCCCTTACGGGCTCGCAACTTGCGCAGTGTTGCGCCCAGTTGACGGCGGCGAGTGGTGGTCCTCTCAGGCATGGGGCTCCTCTGCGCGTGACGCCCAGGCACTCGCTCGGGCGGGAACAGGCTAGGCAGCGCGGCGGTCGGCTCACTACGGGATTCACCCGATCGATTCGCGTGAGAAGTTACATGGCGAAACTTCTCTGTGCCATTCTCGTCTGACGGATCGCTACGCAGTGCAGCAGCCTCGATGCGTTAGGTGAGGCACGTGCGTGGCGCGGGAGGGAGGATGGCTCATGCTGGCCACCAACAGCAGGAATCGTGAGGACCGTTGCGTCCTGCCCTTTGAGGCAGTACCGACGGAGGTCCGTCTACTGCGGAAGGCGGTCGCGGCGCAGTTGGACCAGTGGGGTCTGCCGACGGCTTGTGATGAGACGGAGTTGATCGTTACGGAGCTCTCGACGAACGTCATCAAGCACGTCGGCGAAGGGGTGTCGGCAACTCTCATCCTTGAGCGGAGGCGAGACCGGTTGCGTGTTGAGATGCACGACAAGAGCACGGTACGGCCGACTCCACGCAGTGCCGGGTGTGATGGAGAGTGCGGCCGGGGCCTGCACTTGCTGACGGCTATGGCAGTGGACTGGGGAACCATCGTCACCGTCATGGGCAAGGCCGTCTGGTGCGAGATCGCGCTGGGTTCTGAGGCGGCTTGCCGCCGGATGGAACGAGCTGTGGATGCGCTCGAGAACTATCAGGGGCGCAGGGACGTGCCCCTGGAGGGACGCCTGCGTGAGTCAGCCTTGGAGGAGTCGGCCATCGAGCTGATCGCTGACTTGCTCCACTGGACGTCAGCGCGCGGTCTGGACCCGGACGACGTGCTGGACCGGGCCCAGCTGCACTACGAAGCCGAAGCGAGGGCGGCCTAGCGACGGGCTGGCTGAAGCGCATCTGTGGCATTGCTCACGAGGCGAGACCTCGCGGACATGCGTTGCGTCTCCCCAAGGAGGTTCCCTGCACGGACAGCGCCATACTGCTCGTAGATCACTACTAGCTAGCAGGGGTAACGCCATCGAGCACGGCGATGATGCGTTTGGCTGCCTCTTCTGGAGCCTCGTGTTCCCACACTCGCACGACAGTCCAGCCGGCGGCTGTGAGGACCTCGTTCGCGGCTCGGTCCCGGGCAACATTGCGCTCAAGCTTCGGCCCCCAGTATCCGCCATTGACACCAGGCTGCCGACCATGCTGAGGGCAGCAGTGCCAGAAGCAGCCATCCACGAAGACAGCCACTCGGGCGCGGGTGAAGACGATGTCCGGTCGGGGGCGGACGTCCCCCAGTTGCAGACGGACGTCAACCCGGTAGCGCTTCCCCGCGGCATGGAGCAAGGACCGGATGGCTCGCTCAGGCCGGGTGTCTCGTCGCTTGATCGCGGCCATGTTGCGCGACCGGCCAGGGGTCGGCGGCGTTGGCACAGAGGGTTCGGAGGTCGGGGGCATCGCCTCCACCGTAGCCCTGGTGTCAGACCCACAGTGTTTGATGGTTCAGGATGGTAGTCCTAAGCAAGGAGAGGTGTAGGCATGAGCGTGGCTGATCTGTCGGCCGTTGAGATCTGCGCGGGCGCTGGGGGCCAGTCGCTGGGCCTTGAGCTGGCAGGATTCAACCACGCCCTCGCTGTCGAGCTGGACGAGAACGCCGTGAACACGCTCCGCGAGAACCGTGATTGGAAAGTAGCGCACGGTGACGTAGCCGACGAACGGACTTGGGATCCGAATGACTATGTCGGCATCGACCTCCTTGCTGGTGGGGTCCCTTGCCCTCCGTTCTCGATTGCTGGCAAGCAGCTCGGTGCAACTGACGAGCGTGACCTCTTCGCCTGGGCTGTGGAGCTAGCAGGCAAGATGAGGCCCCGGGCTCTCCTTCTGGAAAATGTGCGCGGCCTCTCGATGCCCCGTTTTTCCGCCTACAGGCAGCACGTCAAAGACCGCCTCAAAGACCTGGGATATTGGTCCGACTGGCAGCTATTGCAAGCAAACGACTACGGTGTTCCTCAGCTGCGGCCCCGGTTCGTCCTTGTCGCTATGCGTCATGAAGACGCCCAGTGGTTCGAATGGCCAGCGAAAGAGCCGACAAAGGACACCGTTGGAACCGCACTGCGCGACATGATGGCCGATAAGGGCTGGCTAGGTGCCGATGCCTGGGCGAAGAAGGCAAATGATATCGCCCCTACGGTTGTTGGTGGATCGAAGAAGCATGGCGGTGCTGATCTTGGTCCTACCCGCGCCAAAGCAGCTTGGCGTAACCTCGGAGTAGATGCCATGGGGGTTGCCGACGGCCCACCAACTACGTCGACCCCCATCGATTTTGTGCCGAAGCTCACTACCGAGATGGTGGCGCGCATTCAGGGTTGGGAAAGTGGATCTGAATACGAGTGGCACTTCACTGGACGCAAGACCACAAGGTATCGGCAGATCGGCAATGCTTTTCCGCCTCCTGTAGCCCGGGCAGTTGGCAGTTCCATTGCCAACGCGCTGCATCAAAAAGGCGAGCCCAAACAGCTGGCTGAAGTTGAGAGCGAGGTCATGCATGATCGGCTTTACCTGGCACTGAAGAATGCGTCGACCGCGCTGACAGAGAAGGAACTGGTGAAGCTCGCTGGCGAGAAGATGGATTCCCTCAGCTTTGAACGCCGGATGGCTCTGCTCGCACGGGACTTCGTGATCGACGAGGATGAGCAACTGGGAGGCCGCGCGTACCGGCTCTCGGGCTTCAAGGGCTTCACGGGCCAGGCCGGCCACGAGCGGCACGCGCGGTTCGCGGAGTTGCGATCTCGTATTAGTTAGTCACTCTCGCGGAAATCTCCACTAGATAGCCAGGTCTAGGGGAAGATCGCTGATGTCGCGTAGGCGCTTACCGGAAACCAGAGTGTGAAGCATGCTAATTGCCTCGTCGTTCTGTGTTTCCTGGACTGCGGTGATTAGTTCAGGCAGGGCGAAATGGTAGACGGTGTCGATATCGCCCGTTCCGAGAGCCAAGGATGCCAATCTGGACGGAGAAGGTTCGCCAGTAACGACCGCAATGTGCGGAGTGCGTCCTTTACGGTTGCGGATTACGTTGAGTGCCTCCGAGCGCGCATTCTGAGCCCGATCGCTCCTCAGCGTCCACTTGCATGAAACTATGGCGTGAACGATCGGGTGTGGCTGATTGGCGGACCTAATTGCGGCATGCTGGCCCGATTTTGAATCTACGAGATCGTAATCGCGGTTGATTACGGAGTCTGGCTCGGGGTTTCGGAGAATCAGAATGTCAGGGCTGATTTCATATGAATTCCCCAGGACTGATGCGAGGTTTCGATCGCTCCTGATTGCATTTGCGAGATCGGCCAGGTGAGTGTAGGGTTCGTATTTTGAAATCTGGTACTCGCTGCGAGAACCGCCAACGTTCTCGATGCTCCAGTGGCCGGGTCGAAGGGATTGAAATAGGGGAAAGGTTTCTGATAGAAAGCCTTCGACGGCTTCCTCGAACTGCTTTCCGACTCGCTGTCCTGTGAGTTTTTTGGGAATGGTCTGAGTGGACAGGTCTTTTGCGATCCTTAGCGCGACGTCGACGCTAGTCCGCTGGCTGCTGTCCGCATTTGAGGCTACGCCATCAAGTGACAGCGATAGTGTCTGTCTATCGACAAGCTCGTCATGGAAGTTCTTCCTGGCGGCGGTCAGTGCTGCTGTCACGTGAGAGATGCTCCTTAGCGTGAGGGTGCTGAACTGGTTTGCAAGTATGCGACGAGATGCTCTTTTTCTGTTTGCCCAAGGATCCGAGCTAGGTCGTAGACACGATCAAGTTCCGATCGAGTGCGCTCCCCTCGTTCCAGCCAACTGAGCAGCGTTCGCTTGTTGTCGCGGCTCATACGCTTGACCTGGGCTAGTACTTCGTCGTACTGGATGGGGTCAGGGATCGCATCCCGGACTGGCTCGTTACATCGTGCACACTCGGTTCGCCAATTATCGATATCGTCGGCGGCTCCGCGAGACCGCAATCGCTCCTGCGGTACTCGGTGTCCGATGGTGAGCCGGGCCTTGTTAGTCGGATCACCCGGGTATGACTCCCCAGCCGCCGTCCCGCACACGACGCAGCGCCTGCCGTCGCGCTCCATCACCTCGCGCTTAACCCGGGCGGATGGTGAAAATCTCTGGTGAGTCTTGCGGTCTTCGTCTAGCCAATACCGTGCGCCTTTCGCTTGAAGGCGGTACTCATCGGGTTTGAGTGAACCGTCATCTTTGTAGGACGGGATAACCCACCCGACATGGCGCAGTGTGCGAAGACGGCGGTTGAGGTGCTCAGACTTACCTACTATGTCCGGTCCTAGGGCATCGCGGAGTTCGTTCATAGTAAATATGTCGCCTATTTCTTTGTTGAACCACAGCCACGCTGCTAGGCGTCGTTCTTGACCGAACCGCTTGTTCTGGGTGCCCGGCTGGATCGTGAGTTCCCACCACGGCCTTCCGTTTGGGGCTATCGGTCCATCGTGTCCGCTGGTGTCCATGCGCAGGAGTATGGCCGGCCAACGGATCGCTAGTTAAGGGCTGCTCTGAGGAGGCCTCTTGGTCACTTCGCCGCCTGCTAACGCGGCTGCCTGGCTCCAACGTCTGTCAGGCTCCACTCGCGTGACACTCCCCGTACGCCCGTCCCGAGCCGCACCAGCACTCCGCCGCCCGCTGCGGCGGCCACGCCACCGCCCGGCCCCGGGCCGCCAGGGTCGTCGCGTACTGGGGGAGCAGGGTCGTGTCGGACGGGGAGGAGCCCTCCGAGGCGGCGAAGGCCTCGTAGGAGGGGACCGTGCCTGTGACGATGCCGAGGTTGGCAGTGCCGGAGGCGGCCAGTTCGCGCAGGGAGCGCTCTATCGTCGCCAGGTGGGTCTCGTGGGAGGGGTACTCCGTGGCGAGGTCGGCGTAGGCCGCGACCAGTTCGTCCAGTTCGCCCGCCGGCCAGTGCAGGACCGCCACCGGGAAGGGGCGGGAAAGGGCCTCGCGGTAGGCGCCGAGTTCCGCGCGCAGGCGGACCAGTTCCGCCTGGAGTTCGGCCGGGTTCTCCGAGCCGAGGGACCAGACCCGCTTGGGGTCGTGCAGCTCGTCCAGGGAGACCGGCAGGGAGTGCAGGGTGTCGGCGAGGGCGTCCCAGTCGTCGTGGGACGCGCCGAGCATGCGGCGTACCCGGTGGCGGCCGAAGAGGAGCGGGTGGGTGGCGTACGGGGGTTCCGGGACGTCGGTCAGGAGGAGCGTGACGGCCTCCGTGAACGTCTTGTGGGCCGCCTCCAGTTCGTCGTGCGACTCCAACGACTCCGCGACGATCACCCAGGGCGCCGGGTCGCGCGGCGCGGCGGCGCGGACGCCGTCGATGATCGCCCGGGCCTCGGCCTCGTGGTCGTACTCCCAGAGGTTGGCCGCCTTCAGGGCGCGTACCAGCGTGGCGTTCTCCAGGGCGCCCGCGGTGGCCAGCAGGCGGTCGTAGAGCGCTGTCGCCGCGGGGCGGTCGCCGGCGAGTTCCAGGTGGGCGGCGGCCCGCAGCAGGAGGGCTTCGGCGTCCTCCGGGTACAGGCCCGCGGTCCGCTCCAGGCGGGCCGCTTCGGCGGTGTGGTCGGCGGTGTCGGCGTTCGGGGCGGCGGAGGTGTTCCGGTCGTTCTCGCCGGGGCGGTCGTTCCCGGCTTTTCCGGTGCTTTCGGCGGGCGTGTCGGGGCGCATGGGGGACACCGTACTGCCGGGCGCTGACAAAGGTGAGACGTCCACCGGAGTATCGGGGGGCATATCCGCGGGCGTACGCGCGGGAGGGTTCGTCGGGGTCTCCGCAGGCCAGGGCCCCAGCAGGTGCTTGGCGGCACGGGGTCCCGGCGGCACGGCGGCCTCCGGCGGCGCCGTGGCGTGGTCGGGACGTGAGGGCCCGGTCCGGTGAGAGGGGGCTTGCGGGCCGGGCCGGAGCGTCCTGTATAACGAGACGACCAGGGCGGCACCAGGTCGCACTTGTAGTCGTAGTCGGACGGGAACCGTTCGGGAGGGGGAGTCGATCGTGCTGCGTCATGTGCCGCGCCACCGTCCCCGCAACGGTGCGCGCTTCGCTCCCGTGCTGGGCTCCCTGCTCGTCCTGGCCCTCCTGGTCCTCCAGCTCTCGCTGCTGGACACGGGCGGTCTCTCCGTGACCGTCGCCGCCGGTGCCGCGCTCGTCGCGTGTGTGCTGCTCGGCTCGCGGTGTGCGCCCGCCGTGGCGCCCACGCGGGTGCGTACGGCGATCCGGGATCGGGACCGCCGTACGGCCTTCCTGCCGCAGCGCGATCCCGATGCCGCGGGCCGGCGACGGCCCAGGGCACCCGGACGTGGCCTTCCGGCGACCGTCGCCGCGTAGGGCACGCCACCTCTCTCCCGGTACCTGTGCCGTCTGCCAGGTTCTGGTTCTGGTTCTGGTTCTGGACTGCACGTTCACTTCGCTTCGTGTACGTCACGTGTGCCTGCGCCGCGGGTCGTCATGCCGTCTGTCTTCTTTCCCCGGCACGACGAATCCCCCGGAGGGCTTCTCACCCATGTCCGTCGTCTCCGCGTCCGTTCTCCCGGCGTCCGTCCTCTCTGCTTTCGCCGGGGCGGTCGAACACCTCGCCGACCTGCTCCAGCCGCTGTTCCACGCCTCCGCCGCTGCCGCCGCGATCGTCCTGGTCACCGCGCTCGTACGGCTCCTCGTCCATCCGCTCTCCCGCGCCGCGGCGCGCGGGCAGAAGGCGCGGACCGCGCTCCAGCCGCGCGTCGCCGAGCTGCGGAAGAAGTACCGGAAGGACCCCGAGCGGCTCCAGAAGGCGGTGCTCGCACTGCACGCCGAAGAGAAGGTGTCCCCGCTGTCGGGCTGCCTGCCCGGCCTGCTCCAGCTGCCCGCGTTCTTCCTGCTCTACCACCTGTTCTCCAGCACGTCGATCGGCGGCGACGCCAACGGGCTGCTCACGCACCGGCTGCTGGCCGCGCCGCTGGGCGGGCGGTGGAGTGACGCCCTGGCGGGCGGGGGCGCGTTCGGGCCGGCCGGGCTCGTGTACGTCGGGCTGTTCGCGGTCGTGGCCGTCGTCGCCACCTTCAACTTCCTGCGTGCCCGTCGGGCGTCGGCCGGTATCGGTGGCGGTGCGGGCGCCGCGGGCGGCGAGGAGCAGGTGCCCGGGCTCGCCGCCGTCGGCAAGGTCATGCCGTTCATGTCGTTCGCCACGCTGGTCACCGTGGCCGTCGTGCCGCTGGCCGCCGCGCTGTACGTGGTGACCAGCACCGCGTGGAGTGCCGTGGAACGTGCCGTGCTCTACCGCTGAGCGGGTCTGCTCTGTCGCCGAGCGGGGCGTGCTGAGCCACTGCGCCAGGCCGCCGAGGCGGGCCTACGGTCCAGTACGTGAACGGGGTATTGCGGAGTGGACCCCGACCTTGGAGGATCGAACAGTCCTCCGACGGCTGCGCCCGCCGCACTCAGGTCGCGTCGCTCGGCCGGGCTGCCCGCGATCGAGGGAGTTGGGGAACATGAAGCTGCTGCGAGTCGGTACGGCCGGGGCCGAGAGGCCCGCACTGCTGGACGCCGAGGGCACCTTGCGCGACCTGTCCGGCATCGTCCCGGACATCGACGGCGGCCTGCTGGCCGACGCTGCCGCGCTCGGCCGCGTCCGGAGCGCCGCCGAGGCCGGGCACCTGCCGGTGCTGGACGCGGACGGTCTGCGGATCGGTCCGCCGCTGGCCCGGATCGGCAAGGTCGTGTGCATCGGACTGAACTACCACGACCACGCCCGGGAGACGGGCGCCGAGGCGCCCGCCGAGCCCGTCGTCTTCTTCAAGGCGGCGGACACCGTGGTCGGGCCGAACGACACCGTGCTCGTACCGCGCGGCTCCGCCAAGACCGACTGGGAGGTGGAGCTGGCGGTCGTCATCGGCCGTACGGCCCGCTACCTGGAGACGGACGAGGAGGCTCTGGCGCACGTCGCCGGGTACGCCGTGGCGCACGACGTGTCCGAGCGGGAGTTCCAGATCGAGCGGGGCGGTACCTGGGACAAGGGGAAGAACTGCGAGACGTTCAACCCGCTCGGGCCCTGGCTCGTCACGGCCGACGAGGTGCCCGACCCGCAGGACCTGGCCCTGAAGCTGTGGGTCAACGGGGAGCTGAAGCAGGACGGTACGACCGCCGAGCAGATCTTCCCCGTCGCCGAAGTCGTGCGCTACGTCAGCCACTTCATGACGCTCTACCCCGGTGACGTCATCAACACCGGTACGCCGGCGGGCGTGGCCATGGGACAGCCCGAGCCGAAGCCGTACCTGCGCTCCGGTGACGTGGTCGAGCTGGAGATCGAGGGGCTGGGGCGGCAGCGGCAGGAACTCAAGGACGCGTGAGCGTTTTGCCGGGGGCGGGGGACTACGGTGCTTTTGCGTCTGCGGCGCCGTCGTGGATGCCCGGGCCCGCGGGGCGGAGCCGCATACCGGCACCGCCCCGCGCCCCTGTGCGGCCGGCCTCAGTCGAGGAGTGAGGCCAGGCGGCGCCAGCCCTCCCTCGGGAGGTCGTCGGGGTCCGTCGTGCCGGTGACCAGTTGGAGGGCCAGGTGGTCCGCGCCCGCTGACCGGAACTCCTCCAGGCGGGCGCGGATGCGGTTGTCGTCGCCCCAGGCGTACACGGCGTCGATCAGACGGTCGCTGCCGCCGTCGCGGAGGTCGTCCTCGGTGAAGCCCAGACGGAGGAAGTTGTTGGTGTAGTTGGGGAGTTGGAGGTACATCGCGAGGTAGCCCCGGGCGGTCGCGCGGGCCCGGTCGGGGTCCTCGTCCAGGACGATTTTCAGCTCGGGGGCGAGCAGCGGGCCCTCGCCCAGGATCTCCCGGGCCTGCGCGGTGTGCTCCGCCGTGACCAGGTAAGGGATCGCGCCCGCCGCCCGGTCCCGGGACAGTTCGAGGGTCCTGGGGCCGAGCGCGGCCAGCACCCGGCGCTCCGCGGGCACCTTCGCCGCGTCCAGCTGGTCCAGGTAGGCGACCAGCGCCGAGTACGGGCGGCGGTACTGCTCGGCGAGCTTGGCGTGGCTCACCCCGATGCCCAGCACGAAGCGGCCGGGGTGGGCCGCCTCCAGCTCCGCGTAGCCGGCCGCGCTCGCCTCGGCGTCGTGCTGCCAGATGCTCTGGATGCTGGTGCCGACGGCGAGCGTCGAGGTGGCTTCCAGCAGCGGTGCGGCGTGGCCCGGGGCGCTGCTGCCGCCGAGCCACGCGGTGCCGTAGCCCAGCTCTTGCAGTTCGGCGGCGGCCTCGGCGATGGCGCCGCGCCGGGACGGGTCCTCCGATCGGAGGCCGACGCTCCAGACGCCGTACCGTCCGACCGTCTCCTTCAGTGGGGCTGCCGTGTCGCTCATCGGTTCCGATCCCTCCGGGCGGGTGCCGCGATCAGATGTCTGATCGGCAGTGTCTGATCGGCAGTGTCTGGTCGGCAGTGTCTGATCTGCCATGTCTGATCTGCACTGCCTGATCGTCCTGCGTACAGCCAACCCCAACCGCGAGGGCGGCGCCCGTCATTCCCCGGCCCGGCGAGTGGGATGCTGCCGTCCTAGAGGCCGAGATACGTCTCCAGTGCCTCCACCACCAGCCGGTGGTCCTGTACCTGCGGCAGGCCCGACACCGTCACCGCGCCGATCACGCCGACACCCTCCACGGTGACCGGGAAGGAGCCGCCGTGCGCCGCGTAGGTGTCGGGGTCCAGGCGGGAGGAGTCCTCGAAGGTCGTGCCCTTGGCGCGGAAACGGGCGCCGACCAGGTAGGACGCGGAGCCGTAGCGCTCCACGACCCGGCGTTTGCGGGCGATCCAGGCGTCGTTGTCGGGGGTGGAGCCGGGCAGGGCCGCGTGGAACAGCTGCTGGCCGGCGCGGTGGATGTCGACGGCGACCGGCGCCCGCCGCTCCCGCGCCAGTTCGACCAGCAGGCAGCCCAGCGCCCAGGCGTCCTCGTGGGTGAAACGGGGGAAGACCAGGCGGCGTTCCTGCGCCTCCAGCTCCTCGATGCCGACGCCGATGCCGACGCCGACGCCGACGGGGACGCCGGTGCCGGTGCCGGTGCCGGTGCCGGTGCCGGTGCCGGTGCCGGTGCCGGTGTCAGTATCGGCCGGCCCCGCGGCCGAGGGCTGCGGGGACTGCGGAGGCTGCGGGGGCTGTGCGGGCTGCGGCGGCTTCGAGGGCTGCGGCGGCTTCGGTGCGTTCGTCACAGCCGCACCGCCCCACCGTCGCGGGCGGAGCGGCGCGCCGCCTCCAGGACGTCCAGCGCGGCGGCGGCCTCGTGGGCGGTCACCGGGTTCGGGGCGCCCTCGCGCAGGGCGGCGGCCACGGCGGCGTAGTACGCCGGGTAGTCGCCGGGCAGGGTCGGTACGGGGCTGCCGCCGCCGGTCACCTGGGACTCTCCCCCAAAGGGGGCAGCCCCAGCGCCGAGACGGCCCCACAGGGACTCCTCCTCGACGCCCCAGCCGTCCGGGCCCGGACGTGCACCCGCGCGCAGTGCGGCCTCCTGCGGGTCCAGGCCGTACTTGACGTATCCGGCCCGCGAGCCCAGCACCTTGAAACGGGGGCCGAGCTGGGCGGCCGTCGAGGAGACGTACAGGTGGGAGCGGACGCCGTTCGCGTGCGTGAGCGCGAGGAACGTGTCGTCGTCGGCCTCGGCGCCCGCGCGGCGGACGACCGACTCGGCGTACACCTGCGTGGCCGGGCCGAAGAGCACCAGGGCCTGGTCGACCACGTGGCTCCCGAGGTCGTAGAGGAGACCTCCGATCTCTGCGGGGTCGCCGGACTCGCGCCAGCCGCCCTTCGGCTGCGGGCGCCAGCGCTCGAAACGGGACTCGAACCGCCATACGTCCCCGAGTTCGCCCCGGTCGACCAGTCCGCGCAGGGTCAGGAAGTCGTTGTCCCAGCGGCGGTTCTGGAAGACGGACAGCAGCAGTCCGCGCTCCTCGGCGAGGGCGGCGAGGCCGCGCGCCTCGGCCGCCGTACCGGCGACGGGCTTGTCCACGACCACCGGCAGGCCGGCCTCCAGCGCCGTCGTCGCGAGCGGGACGTGCGTCTTGTTCGGGGAGGCGACGACGACCAGGTCCAGCTCGCCGGCGCGGGCGAACAGCTCCTCCGCGCCGGCGGCGACGCGGACGTCCGGGAACTCCTTACGGGCCTGCGCCTGCCGTTCCTCGTTCGACGTGACGACCGTGTCGAGGGTCAGGCCCTCGGTGGCGGCGATCAGTGGGGCGTGGAAGACGGAACCGGCGAGGCCGTAGCCGATGAGGCCCACGCGGAGGTCGCGGAGGGGGGTAGTAGTCATGTGTTCCACTTTCGCAACGCTGTTGCCTAAGTGCAAGCGCGGGGGAGAATGGGGGCGGACGGTGCGGCGCGAGCAGCCGGACGAGGGTGGCGAGAAGCCTAGGGCGGCGAACGTGGCGCGAGCGGCGAGCGGCGAGTGGCCGGAAGGCGACGGGCGGCGAACGGCGGGTACGGGCGCGGCGAGCGCAGGGCGAGGACGGTGGAAGTGCACGGTGAGTGAGGCTGAGGACCTGGTGACCGGCGGGAAGGTGCGCGGCGTGGGCGCCGGGGCGAACCTGCTCGCCCTGCGCAGCCACAACACCGCCCTGGTGCTCGATCTGCTGCGCCGGGCGGGGGCCGCCGGGATCAGCAGGCTGGAACTGGCCGAGCGGACCGGTCTCACCCCCCAGGCCGTCAGCAAGATCACCGCGCGGCTGCGGGAACGGGGACTGGCGGCCGAGGCGGGACGCCGGGCCTCCACCGGGGGCAAACCGCGGACCGTGCTGCGGCTGGTCCCGGAGGCCGGGCACGCGGTCGGCGTGCACGTCGAGCGGGACGAGGTGCGGGCCGTACTGGTCGACCTGGACGGCACCGTCACCGGCGAGCGGCGCGAGCCGCTGGCCCTGGGAGCGCGGGCCGGTGCCGTCGTGGACGCGGTGGCGGCGCAGGTCGAGGCGCTGGTCACGGAGGCGTTCGGGGTCCGTGCCCGGGAGGCGTCCGCCGCCTCGCTCGTCGGGGCCGGAGTGGCGCTGCCCGGGCCGCTCGACCACGGGAGCGGGGTGCTGCGCCGGGTCACCGGGTTCCCCCAGTGGGACGGGTTCCCGCTGCGGGACGCGCTGGAGCGGCGGCTCCACGTGCCCGTCGTCGTGGACAAGGACACCAACGCGGCGGCGCTCGGCCTGGCCGTCGCCGGGGAAGGGGGCGGCGGCTCCTTCGCCTACCTCCACCTGGGCACGGGGCTCGGGGCCGGGCTGGTCATCGGCGGGACCGTGCACCGGGGGGTGCGGACCGGGGCCGGCGAGTTCGGGCACCAGGTGATCCAGCTGGACGGGCCGCGCTGCGAGTGTGGGGACCGGGGGTGCGTCGAGGCGCTGTGCCTGGCGGCGGTCGCGCGCGGGGACGTGCGGGAGGCGGCGCGCGTACTGGGCGCGGGGGCCGCGAACCTCGTCGGGCTGCTGGACATCGACCTGGTGCTGCTCGGCGGGCGTACGGTCGCCGAGCAGCCGGAGGTGTTCGTGACCGGGGTGGGCGCGGTCGTCGCCGCCCGGGCCGGGCGGGGCGGGCTGCCGGAGGGCGCGGTGCCGGTCAGGCAGGCGCCGGCCGGGGCGCGCGGGGTCGCGGAGGGCGCGGCGCAGTTGCTGCTGGCGCCGTTGTTCGGGCGGGGGGACGGGTAGGAGGACGGGTGAGGGGACGGCTGCGGCCGGGCCGCTGTGGCCGCGCCTGCGGCTCCGCCCCCTGCCGCCCCGCCTCCGGCTGCGCTGCCACCTGCCGCCCGGCTGCCTGCCGTCTGGCTGACCTGCCGACCTGCCGCCTTGCGGCTCTGCCGCGCTGTCGCCTGCCGCCCGGCCGCCTGCCGCCCGGCCGTCGGCCGCGCTGCCATCCGGCTTCGTGCCGTCTGGCCGACCTGCCCTGCCGCCTTGCGGCTCTGCCGTGCTACGGCGCCGCCCCGCTGCGGCTCTGCCGTGCTGTCGCCCGGCTGCCTGGCGCACCGCCGTCCTGCCGGTCGCCGCCGAGGCGTTCGCCCCGATGCAGAGCCGCCGCCGTACCCGGCGCCACCGTCTGCGACGATCCCTGCGTGGACTACCCGAACGACCAGGCCCCCGGCGCCCCGGTGCGCTCCGGCATCCCGGAGCACGGCCGGATCCCCAAGTACTACGCGGTGAAGGCGAGGATCGACCGCCTCGTCGGCGAGCTGGGCGAGGACCGGCCGATCCCCACCGAGCGCGACCTCGCCGAGGAGTACGGGGTCGCCCGCGAGACCGTGCGGCAGGCGCTGCGCGAGCTGGTCCTGGAGGGCAAGCTCAGGCGCCGGGGCCGGGGGACCGTCGTGGCGGGGCCCAAGCTGGAGCAGCCGCTCTCGCTGGCCAGCTACACGGAGGGCGTGCGGCGGCAGGGCCGTACGCCGGGGCGTACGCTCGTCGGCCTGGAACGGTTCCCCTGCCCGGACGCGCTCGCCGCCGAGACCGGACTCGGCCGCGGCGAGCCCGTCTGGCACCTGGAGCGGGTGCTGCTCGCGGACGAGGAGCGGGTGGGACTGGAGAGCACCTACGTGGCGGTGGCCCGCGTGCCGCGCCTGGACACCGACTTCGACCCGGACTCGTCCTTCTACGCCTACCTCCAGAGCCTGGACCTGGCCTTCGGCGACGCGGACGAGCGCATCGAGACCGTACTCGCCACCCCGCGCGAGGCGCTGCTCATCGGCACCCCGCCCGCCCTCCCCATGCTGCTGATCCACCGCGTCTCGCGGGACGCGCAGGGACAGCCGCTGGAGCGGGTGCGCAGCCTCTACCGCGGGGACCGGTTCTCCTTCACCACCCACCTGAGCGGCTGACGCTCACCACCCACCTGAGCGGTTGACGCTCACCACCCACCTGAGCGGTTGACGCTCACCACCCGCCTGAGCGGCTGACGCTCCCTGAACGCCTGGCGTGCCGCCGTGAGACGTCCCACTCCACCCCCGCCTGCGAGTAACGAAAGGATAACGGGTCTAGCCCAATCGTGATGCCTCGTTCAGGCTCTCGTTGTCAGCCGGACTCTTCCGGTTCTCCCTCCGAGAGGAACGTCGCCGTCGTGAAAGTGACAGTCGTAGGAGCCGGCGTGGTGGGCACCATGCACGCCTGGCAGGCAGTGGAACGCGGCCACGAGGTCGTGCAGATCGAGCGCGAGGCCGAGGCCCGCGGCGCCTCGCTGCGCAACTTCGGGCAGATCTGGGTGAGCGGCCGCGCGAGCGGCGAGGAACTTCACACCGCCCTGCGGGCGCGGGAGCTGTGGGAGGAGATCGGCGGCCGGGTGCCCGCGCTGGGCTTCCGTGCCAACGGCTCCCTCACCCCCGTACGGGGGTCCCTCGAACGCGCCGTGGCCGAGGCCGCCGCGGCGGCCCCTGACGCCGCCGCCCGCGGCCACGAGCTGCTGACCCCGGCCGAGGCCCGCGCCCTCAATCCCGCCCTGCGCGGGGAGTTCGACGCCGCCCTGTACTGCGAACGGGACGCCGCCGTCGAGCCGCGCACCGCCCAGCGCGCCCTGCGCGCCGAACTGCTCAAGCACCCGAAGTACACCTTCCTGCCGGGCCGCGAGGTCCGCGAGGTCGTCGGCGCGGGCGCCGTCCGCGACGACCACGGCGACGTCCACACCGCCGACGTGGTGGTCCTCGCCACCGGCGCCTGGCTCGGCGGACTCGTCCGGGAACTGGCCGGACCCGACCTGCCCGTGCGCCGCGTCCGGCTGCAGATGATGCAGACCGACCCGCTCGGCGAGGCGCTGCCCACCTCGGTCGCCGACGCCGACAGCTTCCGCTACTACCCGGCGTACGCCGGCGGGGCCCTGGACGCGCTCGACGCCGCCCAGCCGCAGCCCGAGACCGCCGCCGCGCACCGGATGCAGCTGCTCATGGTGCAGCGCGCCGACGGCGGACTGACCATCGGCGACACCCACGAGTACGAGCACCCCTTCGCCTTCGACACCGTCGAGGACCCCTACGAACACCTCGCCGGGGTCGTCGAATCCCTGCTGGGCCGCCCGCTGCCGAGGATCCGCCGCCGCTGGGCCGGCGTGTACGCGCAGTGCACCGACCCGAGCCGGGTCGTGCACCGACAGCAGGTGCGCGACGGCGTCTGGCTGGTCACCGGGCCCGGCGGGCGCGGCATGACCTGCTCCCCGGCGATCGCCGAACGCACCGCGAACGAACTGGGCTGGTGAGACAACCGATGACCGAAACCCACACCACCACCGAGGTGCCGGACGACGCCCAGGGCGGCGCCGGCATCCGGCTCGTCGTCCTCGACATGGCCGGCACCACCGTCGCCGACGGCGGCCTGGTCGAGCGCGCCTTCGCCGCCGCCTCCGCCGAGCTGGGTGTCGAACCCGGCTCCGCCGACCACGCCGACAAGCTCGCCTACGTCCGCGCCACCATGGGCGAGTCGAAGATCTCCGTCTTCCGGCACCTGTTCGGTGCGGAGGAGGCCGCCCAGCGGGCCAACGCCGCCTTCGAGAAGGCGTACGGCGACCTCGTCGACGGCGGGCTCGTCGCCCCCGTGCCCGGCGCCCGCGAGGCCGTCGAGGAACTGCTGGCGGACGGCCGTACCGTCGTCCTCACCACCGGCTTCGCCCGCGTCACCCAGGACGCCATCCTCGACGCGCTCGGCTGGCGCGACCTGGTGCCGCTCACCCTGTGCCCGGCCGACGCTGGCGGACGCGGGCGGCCGTACCCGGACATGGTCCTCGAAGCCTTCCTGCGCACCAAGGCCGCCGACGCCGTGCGCCAGGTGGCCGTCGTCGGCGACACCTCCTACGACGTGCTCAGCGGGCTGCGCGCCGGAGCGGGCCTGGTCGCCGGAGTGCGCACCGGGGCCCACGGCGACGCCGAGTTCCGTGCCGCGGGCGCCACGCACGTCCTCGACTCGGTCGGCGCCCTGCCCGGCCTGCTCCGGGGAGAACGGTGAGATGAGCATCCGCTTCGACTCCGTCACGGTCGCCTACGACGGCAACGTCGTCCTCGACTCGCTCGACCTCACCGTCGCGCCCGGCGAGGTGATGGCGCTGCTCGGGCCGTCCGGATCCGGCAAGACCACCGCGCTGCGGGCGGTCGCCGGCTTCGTGCGGCCCGTGTCGGGACGGGTGCTTCTCGGGGAGCGGGACGTGACGGACCTGCCTCCCCACCGGCGGGGCATCGGCATGGTCGTGCAGCAGTACGCCCTCTTCCCGCACCTGCGGGTCGAGGACAACGTCGCCTTCGGCCTGAAGGCCCGCAAGGCCGGCCGGGCCGAGATCCGTGAACGCGTCGGCGCGGCCCTGGAGATGACCGGCATGGCCGCCTACGCGCGCCGCTACCCCCGGGAACTGTCCGGGGGCCAGCAGCAGCGCGTCGCCATCGCCCGCGCGCTCGCCATCCGCCCCGCCGTCCTGCTGCTCGACGAACCGCTGTCCGCGCTGGACGCCCGGCTGCGCTCCGGGATGCTCGCCGAACTGGCGCGACTGCACCGGGAGTTGCCCGACGTCTCCATCCTGTACGTCACCCACGACCAGATCGAGGCGCTGACCCTGGCCGACCGGATCGCGGTGATGGACAGGGCCAGGCTGCGCGCCTGCGGGACACCCCGGGAGCTGTACCGGGCCCCGGCCGACGAGTTCACGGCGTCCTTCGTGGGCAACGCCAACCTGCTGCCGGTCACCGTGACGCCCCGGGGCGCCGTCCTCGGCGACGCCGAGCTGACGCTCGACACGGCGGGCGCGGCGGCCGGGGCGCGGGCCACCCTGTGCGTACGCCCCCACCTGGTCGGCCTCGGCGACGGCCCCAACCGGCTCACCGGCACGGTCCGCGAGGTCCAGTGGCGCGGCTCCACGCACCGGCTCTACGTCGACGTCGCAGGCCACCCCGTGATGGCGGACCTGCCCGAGCTGCGGGAGCCCCCCGCGCACGGCGACCCGGTCAGCCTGCACTTCGCCGCCGAGGACGCGGTGCTGCTGGCCGCGGGGGTGAGCGGCGATGAGCACTGAGCCGCTGCCCACCCCGGCCGCCGCCCGGCCGGCCGCCCACGCGCCCGCCGCCCCGGCCCCCGCCGACGCGGCCCTCACCCCGGCCCGCGCCGCCCCGCCGCGCGCCCCCGCCGCCCGGACGGCCCGGCGCCTGCTGTGGGCGCTGCCGCCGGTCGCGCTGCTCGCCGTCTTCTTCCTCTACCCGCTCGCCCTGGTCGTCCGGCAGTCCTTCCAGCCGGACACCGGCGGCACCTCCCTGAAGCCGTACGCCGACGTCTTCGCCTCGGACGCCTTCCGCGAGGCGCTGTGGACCACCGTCTGGCTGGCGCTCGCCTCGACCGCCGGATGCCTGGTACTGGGCTTCCTGCTGGCGCTCGTCATCGCGTTCGTACCGTTCCCCGGGGCGAAGGCGGTCGCCCGCTTCGTCGACGTCTTCCTGTCCTTCCCGTCCTTCCTCATCACGCTGGCCCTGCTGTTCGTCTACGGCCGCACCGGCCTGGCCAACGGGCTGTGGACGCAGGCCACCGGCGCCGCGGACGGCCCCTTCCAGTTCCTGACCACGCCCTGGGGCGTGCTGCTCGCGGAGATCACCTACTTCACGCCGTTCGTGATGCGCCCGCTGCTCGCCGCGTTCACGCAACTGGACACCGCCCAGCTGGAGGCGGCCAGTTCACTGGGCGCCCGTGCGCCGCGGATCGTCCGGCAGGTGATCCTGCCCGAGGCGCTGCCCGCGCTCGGGGCGGGCGGGAGCCTCGTGCTCGTGCTGTGCCTCAACGAGTTCGGCATCGTGCTCTTCACCGGCGCCAAGGGCGTCACCACCCTGCCGATGCTCGTCTACGGAAAGGCGATCCTGGAGTCCGACTATCCGGGCGCGTGCGTGGTCGCCGTCGTCAACGTCCTGATCTCCGTGGGCCTCTACGGCCTCTACCGGGTGGTGAGCCGTCGTGCTGGTGCATAGCCGGGGGGCCCGCTGGGCCGTGTGGGCGGTCTTCCTCGTCCTCTTCCTGCCCCTGTTCGCCCTGCCCCTCCTCGTCGTCCTCGGCGCCTCCTTCGCCACCCACTGGTCCGGTGTCCTGCCCTCGGGCCTGACCACCGGCAACTACCGCGCCGCCACCCGCGGCGAGGCCCTCCAGGCGCTGACCACCAGCCTGGTCACCGCTGTCACCGCGAGCCTGCTCGCGCTGGCCGCGGGCACCTGGGCCGCCCTGGCCGGGGCCGCCCTGAAGAAGGCCCAGCGCCGGGTCCTGGACGCGCTGTTCGTCCTGCCGGTCGCCGTGCCGTCGGTGGTGGTCGGACTGTCGGTCCTGGTGGCGTTCTCCAGGCCGCCGGTGCTCCTCAACGGCACCCGCTGGATCGTGATCGTCGCCCACACGGTGCTGGTCACGGCCTTCGCGTACCAGTCCGTGTCCGCGGCGATCGTCCGCCTCGACCCCGCCTACGAACAGGCCGCCGCCTCGCTCGGTGCCCGGCCCGCGTACGTCCTGTGGCGGGTGCGGCTGCCGCTGCTGCTGCCCTCGCTCACGGCCGCCGCCGGCCTCTGCTTCGCCCTGTCGATGGGCGAGCTGAGCGCCACGATGATGCTCTACCCGCCCGACTGGACGCCGCTGCCCGTACTGATCTTCGCGGCCACCGACCGCGGCTCCCTGTTCACCGGCTCCGCCGTCGCCGTGGTCCTGCTGGCCGTCACGCTGCTCGTCCTGCTGGCCGTGTCCCGCGTCCGCACCCGGGCCTCCTACCGCTGACCACGGACCACGCCCGCCCTCACCCCGCACCTCGCTGACCCCTCCTTCCCTCCCGCCCGCCGCAAGGAGTACGCCCCGCCATGCCCAGGAACCGCCTCACGCCCGCCGTCGCCGTCGCCCTCGCCCTGCTCACCGCCCCGCTGCTGTCCGCCTGCGGCGGCTCCTCCGCCGCCGCGGGCGACAAGTCCGTCACCGTCTACAGCGCCGACGGCCTCAAGGGCGAGAGCGGCGACGGCTGGTACGACCGCGTCTTCAAGGACTTCGAGAAGCAGACCGGGATCAAGGTCAAGTACGTCGAGGGCGGCTCGGGCGAGATGGTGCAGCGCGCCGTGCGCGAGAAGGCCAACCCGCAGGCCGACGTGCTGGTCACCCTGCCCCCCTTCATCCAGCAGGCCGACGGCAAGGGCCTGCTGCAGAAGTACGCCCCGAAGGGCGCCGACCAGGTGGGCACCGCCGACAAGGCGGCCGATGGCACGTGGACCTCGGTCGTCAACAACTACTTCGGGTTCGTCTACGACAAGAAGGAGCTGAAGCCCGCCCCCACCACCTGGGAGCAGCTCCTCGACGCCAAGTACAAGAACCGGCTCCAGTACTCCACGCCCGGCGTCGCCGGCGACGGTACCGCCGTGCTGGTCAAGGCCATGCACGACTTCGGCGGCAAGGACGCGGCCCTTCAGTACCTGAAGAAGCTCCAGTCCAACAACGTCGGCCCGTCCGCCTCCACGGGCAAGCTCGCCCCCAAGGTGGACAAGGGCGAACTCCTGGTCGCCAACGGCGATGTCCAGATGAACTACGCCCAGGCCAAGACCATGCCGAACCTCGGCATCTGGTTCCCGGCCCGGCAGGGCGGCCGGCCCACCACGTTCGCCCTGCCCTACGCCGCCGGACTCGTCACCAGGGCCCCGCACTCCGAGAACGGCAGGAAACTCCTCGACTTCATGCTCGGCAGGCAGGCCCAGCAGCAGGTCAGCGAGATCGGCGGCGGCTTCAGCGCCCGCAAGGACGTCAAGGCCACCGACGCCGACGCGACCGCACTGGCCGCCCTGTTGAAGGACGTGCAGGTGTTCCAGCCGGACTGGGCCGACATCGACCGGAACCTGACCGCGTACGTCGAGGACTGGAAGCGCGCCACCGGCAGCTGACCGGCCGGGCGGGGCCCCGGCCTGCCGGAACAGCGCGTGCTGAACCGTTCCGGCAAGATCCGGCCACTGGTTAGGCTGGGGCCCAGGCAGGCCCGCGTACGGCAGGAGACCGAAACCCATGGCAGACCGCAAGCCCATCGAGTCGTGGCTCACCGACATGGACGGTGTGCTGATCCACGAGGGTGTTCCGATCCCCGGCGCCGACGCCTTCCTGAAGAAGCTGCGCGATTCGGGCCGGCCGTTCCTGGTGCTCACCAACAACTCGATCTACACCCAGCGCGACCTGCACGCCCGGCTGCGCCGGATGGGCCTGGACGTGCCGGTGGACAACATCTGGACCTCCGCGCTGGCCACCGCCCAGTTCCTCGACGACCAGCGCCCGGGCGGCAGCGCCTACGTCATCGGTGAGGCCGGCCTGACGACCGCGCTGCACGACATCGGCTACATCCTCACCGACCACGAGCCCGACTTCGTGATCCTCGGCGAGACCCGGACGTACTCCTTCGAGGCACTGACGAAGGCCGTCCGCCTGATCAACGACGGTGCCCGGTTCATCGCCACCAACCCCGACAACGTCGGCCCCTCCGCCGAGGGCGACCTGCCCGCCACCGGCTCGGTCGCCGCCCTGATCACCGCGGCGACCGGCAAGAAGCCGTACTTCGTGGGCAAGCCCAACCCGCTGATGATGCGCGCCGGGCTGAACGCGATCGGCGCCCACTCGGAGACCTCCGCCATGATCGGCGACCGGATGGACACCGACGTGCTCGCCGGCCTGGAGGCAGGGATGCGCACCTTCCTCGTCCTGACCGGCGTGACGCAGCCCGAGGACGTCGATCGCTACCCGTTCCGCCCCTCCGAGGTCATCGACTCCATCGCCGACCTCGTGGAGCGCGTCTGAGATCGGACCCGGGCGGGCCCTGAGTCGTCGCTCACCCGTTCGGAGCAGTACCGGGCGGTACCGGCCCGTTGCGGATGCGTATCCCGGCCCCTTGACGTCTCCTGGTACCGGAGGTGTCACGATGGGTTCCCTGCGCCTGACGCTGTGTACGGGGCTGCTGGTGGCGGGTGCCTTCGCCCCGGCCGCGGTCCCCGCCGCCACCTCCGGCAGCACGGACGGGACGCCCGGGGCCGCGGCCGGCCGGGCCCCGGCGGCCTCGTCGCCCGCCCCCGGTGACGCGGTCGCCGCAGTCCCCGCGCAGGCGCGTCCGGCGCCACCGGATCCCCCGGACGCCCACGCCGTCGCGGACGCCCCCGGCGTGGCGCACGCGGTGACCGGACTGGTCCTCGCGAGCGCCGCGGCGGCGGCCGTCGTCCTCCTTCCCCGCGCGCGCGGGGACGCGCGCCGCCCCGGCCGCCGGCGGACCGAGGACTGAAGGGCTGACCACCATGTCCGACACCATGTCCGGCATCCCGTCCGGGACCATGCCCGGCATCCCGTCCGACACCACGTCCGGGACCATGTCCGGCATCCCGTCCGGCACTCTGTCCGACGCCGCACGCCTCCGCGGTCGCGGCCGTCTCGTCGCCGGTCTGGCCTGGGCGGTGCTGCTGCTCGGGCTGTGGCAGTGGGGAGGCGCGGCCGCCGACGGGCACGGGCGGCCGGGCGAACCGGCGACCGGCGACATGGCCGCCGTCGGCCGCCCCGCCCAGGACGACCCGTCCCCCCATCCGGTCCACCTCTCCCGAACCGGCCCGTGACCCGGTTGCCGCCTGGCAGCATGGAACGGGAGGAATGCGGGGTATGTGACCGAACGGCCGAATGCACCGAGGGGGAGTCGTATGCACGGCATGAGGGGGGCGGTCCCGCGCGCCCTCGCGGCGGGGGCGCGGGCGTCCGCGGTGCTGCTGGGGGCGGCGCTGCTGGCCGCCGGGTGTTCCTCCGGGGACGGCGGTGCGGGCGGGGACGGCGAGCGCGGCGGCGCGGGCGCCCCGATCACCCAGCGGCCCCGCGCCGCCGGCCCGTTCTGGGTCGACCCGGACAGCAGGGCAGCCCGCCAGGTCGCCGCCTACGCCAAGGCCGGCCGGAAGGCCGACGCCGAGCAGATCCGCAAGATCGCCGAGCAGCCGACCGGTGAGTGGATCGGACCGGAGAACCCCGAGCAGGAGGCCCGCGGCTTCACCGAGGCCGCCGACCAGGCGGGCCGCACGGCGCTGCTCGTCCTCTACGACATCCCGCACCGCGACTGCGGCCAGTACTCCCGGGGCGGCGCCGCCGACGGGGACGCCTACCGCGCCTGGATCGACGGCGTGGCCCGCGGGATCGGCGACCGCGCGGCCACGGTGGTCCTGGAGCCGGACGCCGTACTGCACCTGGTGGACGGCTGCACCCCGCCGCAGTTCCAGGAGGAGCGCTACGACCTGCTCAAGGGCGCCGTCGCCACGCTCAAGGCGCTGAAGAACACCAAGGTCTACCTGGACGCGGGCAACGCCGGCTGGGGGCACCCGGACCAGATCTTCGAGCCGCTCGGGCGGGCGGGCGTGGACCGGGCCGACGGCTTCGCCGTCAACGTCTCCAACTTCTACTCCACCCGGCAGTCCGTGGAGTACGGGAAGCAGTTGTCGCGCAGGATCGGCGGCAAGCACTTCGTCGTCGACACCAGCCGCAACGGCAACGGCCCGTACACGGACGGCGAGCCGGGCGAACGCTGGTGCAACCCGCCCGGCCGCGCCCTCGGCGAGGCCCCCACGACGAGGACCGCCGACCCCCTCGTCGACGCCTACCTCTGGGTCAAGCGCCCCGGCGAGTCGGACGGCACCTGCAAGGGCGGCCCGGGGGCGGGCGACTGGTGGGACACGTACGCGCTGGAGCTGGCGCGGGCGACCGGGTGACCGGGTGACCGCGCGGCGACGTCCGTAGGGGCGCCCCGCGCCGCACAGGACGCCCCGACGCCCGTGCGGGGCGCCGGGGCCTACGGCACCTTCACCCACTGCGCCTCGCTGGGCGTTCCCCGGGCGTCGTCGACGAACAGCATGTACCAGCCCGACTGCACCAGGTTCCGGTTCTTCGGCACCGTCACCGTGACCCGGTCGCCCGAGGTCGTGAAGTCCAGCGCGATCGACCGCTGGTCCACGTCCGTGACGTGGGTGGAGGCGCTCGGCCGGATCAGCCGGACCTTCCTGATCGCCGCCGCGTGCCGCGAGGTGAACGTGGCGGAGGCGCCGCGCGCGATGGTCTGCGGGCCGCCCGTCAGGGAGGGCCGCGAGCCCCGGTACAGGTACGGCGGCGTGTAGATCTCGATGCGCTGCTCGAAGGTGCCCGGCCTGGTGCCGGCCTTGTCGCCGTAGAGCGAGTCGGAGCCGAAGAACATCACCCGGGCGTCGGGCAGCAGGATCGAACCCGAGTGGTAGTTGCGCCCCACCAGCGGGTCGGCGACCCGTCCGAACGTGTTCGCGGCCGGGTCGTACAGCCGGGCCTCGAGGATGTTCGAGTCGCCGCGGCCCCGGTAGTCCCCGGAGCCGCCGGAGACCAGCACGCTGTCGTCGGGCAGGATCGAGGACTGCGGGTAGCGGGTGCCCTCGGCCAGTGACGGGCCGTCCGTGAAGTGCGGGTGCTTCGCCCTGAGGTCGATGATCCGGGTCTTCCTGCTGGACAGCTTCGACTCGCCGACCCCGCCGCCGCCGATCACCAGGTACCTCTCGCCCTGGGCGGGCGGCAGCAGCACCGTGCCCGAGGTCTCCATCCGGTCCGCGTCGCCCAGCCCCGGCAGCGCGGTGAACCTGTTGGTGGCCAGGTCCCAGACGCCCGGGTCGCGGCCCACGTCGGCGGGTCCGTAGCCCGCGTTCGAACCGGAGTAGAAGATCCTGCCGTCCTGCATCAGGAACAGCGCCGGGTACGTCGGGAACTGACGGACCTTCGGGGTGTACGTCCACGTGCGGGTCTTCGGGTCGAAGACCTCGTTCTTGCCGGGGACGAGCTGGCCGATGTCGTCGAGGCCGGAGACGCTGAGGACCTTCCCGTCACCGAGCGTGGTGAGCGTCGGGTACCAGCGGGCCTCGTGCATCGGGTCGACCTTGATGTACTTCTCGGCGACCGGGTCGAACTCGTAGGTGTCCCGGATCCCCTGGAAGTCCTTCTTGTCCAGGGCGAGCTTCTGCGCGATGCCGTAGGTGTTGCGGGCGTCGGCACCGCCCAGGCCCCGGATCCGGTAGTTGTCCTGGGTCCCGGTCTCGTAGCGGGCGCCGCTCTTCAGCGCCTCGACGTAGATCCGGCCCAGCCCCGGGGTGTTGCCGAGGAACCTCCCCGTCCTGGCGTCGAAGTTCTTCTTCGCGCGCGGGACGAGCACCGGGTCCTTGGAGACGAACGTCTTCCCGTTCGCCCTGCCGGTGAAGCTCGTCCCGGCGGGCAGGGTGATGGGCTCGTCCGGGTTCTCGTTGTGCACGATCATCAGGCCGCCGGCCTTGGTGACGTCGCCCTTGAGCTTCTCGTACCGCTTGGTGCCGCCGGCGATGAGGATCCTGCCGTCGCCGAGCTGGGTGTGGCCCGTGCAGAACAGGTCGTCGGGCGTGGGCACCTTCTTGACGGTGCCCCGGACCGGGTCCCAGACGCGCGAGTCGAACCGCTTCGCGTCGAAGTTCGCCTGGTTGTTGCCCGAGCCCGCCACCAGCAGCACCTTCCCGGTGTGCAGCAGTACGGCGTGGATGGTGTCCTGGCGGTACTCCTCGGGGAACTCGACGATCTCCCAGTGCCCGTTGGCCGCCTTGTACCCGGGCTGGTCGATCTTGTACTGGTGGTACCGCTCCCTGCCGAAGCGGTAGAGCCACGGCCCGTTCATCCCGGCCAGGGCGAGCACCACCACGGCGCCGATCCCGACCCGGCGGGCGCGGCGCAGGCCGGCCCGGTCCCTCATACGCCGTCACCGCCCGCCGCCTGCCCGGCGTACGCCGGTGGCACGGCGTCCTGCGGCGGCGCGTCCGCGACGGCCGCCGCGGACGCACCCTGCCCGGCGGGCGCCGGGGCACGCCGGGTGCGCCGCAGCGACCAGCGCCAGGCGAGGAGGGGGGAGGCGGTGATGAGGAGGGCGAGGACGGCCCAGGCGAGCATCGCGGGGTGGGCGTGCCCGCGTGCGACACCGGCCGCGACCGATCCGCCGAACACCAGGATGAAGAACCAGTGGACGCGGAACGTGCCGAACAGCGTGTCCGGGCTCGCCGAGGCGCCCTTCGGCGTCACCACGAAGCTGCTCCCGCGGCGCAGGACCGTGTCCAGCAGCGCGCGGGCGTAGATCGGCGCCGACAGCGCCGACATCACCATGCCGGCCACCCCGCCCGACCCCTCGGGCTCGTGCGGGGAGACGTTGTGCCGGCGGTTCCAGACGTACAGGCCGATCTGGAGCGCGGAGGCGTTCCCGTACAGCATCAGCCACACCGTGGGGTCGATGTTCACGCCGGAGGCGCCCAGGCCCAGGAAGAGCGCGCAGCTCAGCGCGGCCAGGATCCAGTTCAGGGCGGACATCGGATAGAAGACGACCATCATGGTGTAGTTGAGGAGGCGCCCCGGCGGCAGCGTGCCGATGCCCTTCCAGTACTGCTTGAGGATCGTCTCGTACGTCCCGCGGGACCAGCGCAGCTGCTGGGTGAAGAAGTCCGTCCAGGCGCTCGGGCCCTCCCCGACGGCGAGCACGTCCGGGGTGTAGACGGACTTCCACTTCCGGCCGGTCGCCGGGTTCTTGGCGCGGTGCATCTCGAAACCGGTCGCCATGTCCTCGGTGATCGAGTCGTACAGCCCGCCGATCTGCTTGATCGCGCCGATCCGTACGGCGTTGGAGGTGCCGACGAACATGGGGGCGCCGTAGCGGTTGCCGGCGCGCTGGATCAGCGCGTGGAAGAGGAACTGCTGCGACTCGGCGGCCTTGGTGACGAACGTGTCGTAGTTGCCGTAGACCTGCGGGCCGATGACGAAGCCGACGTCCGGGTCGCGGAAGTAGCCGAGCATCCGCTCCAGGTAGTTGGGCAGCGGGACGTGGTCGGTGTCGACGGAGGCGAAGAAGTCGTACTCGTCGCCGTGCGCCTGGAGCCAGGCGTTGTAGTTGCCGTGCTTGGTCCTCGCGCGGTGCGGGCCCCTCGGCCGGTTCCAGCGCTCGACGCCCTTGCGGGTGAAGTGGTGGACGCCCAGGCGCGCGCAGACCGCCTTCACCTCGGCGTCGTCGCCCTCGTCGAGCAGCCACACGTGCATGACGCCCCGGTGCCGCAGCCGTACGGCGGCCTGAAGGGTCCGCGTGACCATCTCCAGCGGTTCCTTGCCGGGCACGAACGTGGTGAGGAAGGCGACGCGGGTGCCGGCCTCGGGCACCACCGGGACGGGGTCGCGGGCCACCAGGGTGGCGTGCGCGTTGGAGAGCACGTTCAGGCAGCGGAAGAGTTCGATCAGGCCGATCGCGACCAGCATCACCGTGTCGAGGGCCGGCAGGAGGCCGTACGCGGGGTGGTCGCGCTCGGTCCAGTGCCGCGGCTGCATCAGCCAGACCAGCAGGACCAGGGAGAGCAGCGGGGCGGCGGCCAGCATCAGCGCGACCCGGACCCGGTGCGGTTCCCGCGAGAGCAGGGAGAGGTACCGCACCCGGTACGGCTCGTCCGGGTCGGGCTGGGTGAGCGGTCCCGCCAGGCGGCTGTAGTGCTCGTAGTCGTATCTCGGCAGGGTGTTCCTGATCCGGCGGAACGCTCCGGTGGTGCCGGCGGTGCGGTGCGGTGGCACCCGCGGGCGTGTCGTCTCCGACGGATCGGGCCGGTCGTGCCGGTCGTGCCGATGCCTTGCGCCCGACGGCGTCGACGTCATGACTTCATCCCCCCACACGCAGGTCAGCGCGTGTCGTTCCGGTTTCCTGCCGGTTGCATGGCTGCCCCCCTCGGCGGCCCTCGACGCAACGTGGCCCCTTTTCCCGCACATCGGGCAACTGGTTCAAACGGTTTTTCGAAAAACTCCCAAGGCCCCACAACTGCCGCTTATCGGCGGCACCCTGGCACCCAGGGTTCTAGGTGTTCAGCCTGATCGCAAGATGCGAAAAGCGGAGTTAACGGCTCATATCAGCGCAAGACGCACGGGCGCACTGGGGTGCGAACGGGGCGGGGGCGGGGGTGGCGGGCCCCCCGCGCGCGACGCGGGGGCGCAGGAACGACGACGGGCCCCGTTCGTGTTATCCGCGAACAGGACCCGTCGTCGTCATGGTGCGCCGCCAGGGACTCGAACCCCGGACCCGCTGATTAAGAGTCAGCTGCTCTAACCAACTGAGCTAGCGGCGCCTGCTGACGTGGACAACTTTACAGGACTCGGTGAGGTGCCTGTGACCACGGCCCGGCTGCCGGGGCCGCCCCGACGGGGGTCGTTTTCATCCTTCGGGCCGTCAGGAATGCGTATTTCCGGGGCGATTGTGACACTGATCAACGTGCACAGATCCGGACGAGTCCGTATGGAGTGTGACGTGGATCGCATGGAGCTCCCGGTCGACCGGCCGAATCGTTCCTTCCCCCGGCTCATCCAGAACGAGGCGACCACCGAGATCCCTCTCCACCTGCTCTTCCGCGACGAACCCGGCCCCAGCCGACCGGACCACGACCCGTCCCCGGCGGCGCTCGGGCCCCCGGTGGTGGGCAGCGGGCGGGGCACGGGCGAGCGGCCGCGCTTCCGCCGCCGGGTGCCCGCCCCGGCCCGCCCGGCGCCCGAGGCCGAGCCGGGCCTGGCGGAGCGGCCGGCCCGGGTGCTGCCGGGTGCGGTCGGTGTCCTCGCCGGGGTGTGCGGGGCGGCCGGCTGTGTGCTCACCACCTGGTGGGCGGGGGTCCTGCCGCCGCTCGCGGCGCGGGCGCTGCCCCTGCCGGCCGGCGCGGGCGCGGGGCTCGGCCTGCCGCAGTGGGCCGCGTACGCCGGGGCCGGGGCGCTCGGGCTGCTCGGCTTCGGCGGGCTGACCCGGGGGCGGGCCGGCCGGGCGTGGGTGCTCGGGCTGTTCGGCCGCTACCGGGGGACCGTCCGGCGCACCGGGCTGCTGTGGATCAACCCGTTCGTGCCGCGCCGCGGCGTGGACGTACGGCTGCGGCACTGGCGCAGCGGGCCGATGCCGTCCGCGGACGCCGACGGGATCGCGCTGCGGGTGGCGGTTCTCGTGGTCTGGCGGGTGCGGGACACCGCGCGGGCGGTGCTCGGGGTCGACGACCACGAGGCCTACCTGCGCGCGTGCGTGGAGGCGGCGCTCGCGCGGGTGACGGTGCGTGGTGCGGGGGGTGCGCGGGGCGGTGCGGAGGCGGCCGGGGAGGCGTTGACCCGGCTGGTGGCGCGGGAGGCGGAGCCGGTCGGGCTGGAGGTGTTCTCGGTCCGTCCGGCCCGGGTCGAGTACGCCCCCGAGGTCGCCGGTGCCATGCACCGGCGCGGCGTGGCCGCGCTGGACGCCCGGGACCGGGCCGGTGCGCTGACGTCGGTGGTGGACTCGGTCGAGGACACGGTGACCCGGCTGACCATGCGCGGGCTGGTCGATCTGGACGACGGCGAGCGCAAGGTGCTGGTGCGGGACCTGACGGTGGCGTTCTGCGCCGGACGCCGGGAAACCATCCCGTGATTGGTATGGACATGTTCAAGTGGTCGCCATAGCCTGTTACTTGGTCTAGACCAACGTGCACAGTCCTGCTCAGCGAACATCCCCACACGTTCACCAGGAGCGACTCCATGCGCACCAAGGCCAAGTTGTACGCGGCCGTGCTGGGCCTGACCACCGCCGGAGCCCTCGTGCTCTCCACCGGCGGCGCCAGCGGCCACGGCTACACCGACCTCCCCATCAGCAGGCAGCTGCTGTGCGCCGACGGCACGGTACGGGGCTGCGGCGAGATCCAGTGGGAACCGCAGAGCGTCGAGGGTCCCAAGGGCTTCCCGGCGCGCGGACCGGCGGACGGGCACCTGTGCTCCGGCGGCCTGGACCGGTTCGGCCAGCTCGACGGCGCCCGCACCCCCAAGGGCGCCGAGTGGCCCACCACGCAGGTCACCGGCGGCCAGAGCTACACCTTCCGCTGGCAGTTCGAGGCACGGCACGCCACGACCGACTTCAGGTACTACGTCACCAGGCAGGGCTGGAACCAGGACCACGCCCTGACCCGCGCCGACCTCGACACGACCCCGTTCCTGACCATCCCCTACGGCGGCAAGCAGCCACCGGCCACCCTCAGCCACAGCGGCACCCTGCCCAGCGGCCTGAGCGGCCACCACGTCATCCTCGCGGTCTGGACGATCGCCGACACGGGAAACGCGTTCTACGCCTGCTCGGACGTCACCTTCTGACGCCGGACCCGACGCCGGACCCGAGGGGCCCGGGGGCCCCGGGGGCCCCGGGGCGCGAAAGCGGTGAGGCCGGTTCCACGTTTCCGTGGAACCGGCC
>NZ_JBHJUW010000017.1:39559-93639 GCF_042268205.1 Streptomyces sp. NPDC056160 | reverse complement strand
GGGCGGGGGGGGGGGGGGGGGGGGGGGCCGGGGGGGGGGGGGGGGGGGTTGGGGGGGGGGGGGGGGGGGGCGGCCCCCGCCCCCCCCCCCCGCTCCGGCTCGACGGCCGGGCGCGCCTGCGCTGGGTCCGGCCCCGGCCGGAGCCGGCCGCTCGGCGCAGCCCCGCCGGACAAGACGGGGCGCAGCCGCACCCGGGGTCCGGGGGCGCGGCCCCTGGCGGGGCCGAAGGGACAGCGCCCCTGGAGAAGGGACGGGTAAGGGCGACGGGGGCGAAGGACTCCCTGCGCACCCCGAACGCGGCGGGCACGGCGGCCGCCGCCGTCAGCCCTCCTCGCCGACCCGGCCCTCCATCGCCAGCAGCTCCTCGTTCGGGATGGCCCCGCCGAAGCGGCGGTCGCGGGAGGCGAACTCCACGCAGGCCCGCCACAGGTCACGGCGGTCGAAGTCCGGCCACAGCACGTCCTGGAAGACCATCTCGGCGTACGCGCTCTGCCAGAGCAGGTAGTTGGAGGTGCGCTGCTCGCCGCTCGGGCGCAGGAACAGGTCCACGTCCGGCATGTCCGGGTAGTACAGGTACTTCTGGATGGTCTTCTCGCTGACCTTGGACGGGTCGAGGCGGCCGGCCGCCACGTCCTCGGCCATCGCCTTGGCCGCGTCCGCCAGCTCCGCCCGGCCGCCGTAGTTCATGCAGAAGTACAGCGTGATCAGGTCGTTGTCCTTGGTCTGCTCCTGGGCGACCTGCAACTCCTTGGCGACCGACTTCCACAGCCGGGGCATCCGGCCCACCCAGCGCACCCGGACGCCGAGCCCGTCGAGCTGGTCGCGGGACTTGCGGATGAAGTCCCGGTTGAAGTTCATCAGGAAGCGCACCTCGTCGGGCGAGCGCTTCCAGTTCTCGGTGGAGAAGGCGTACAGCGAGATGTTGCGCACGCCGATCTCGATCCCGCCCTGGAGCACGTCGAGGACGCGCTCGGCGCCGACCTTGTGCCCCTCGGTGCGGGGCAGCCCGCGCTGCTTGGCCCAGCGGCCGTTGCCGTCCATGACGATCGCCACGTGCTCGGGGACGAGTTCGCCCGGGAGCTTCGGCGCCCGCGCGCCGGACGGATGCGGCTCGGGCGCGTCGTACTCGCGGCGCCGCCCTCCCAGGAACCCGCGTACAGCCATGTGGTTCTCGTCTCCCTCGTGTCCCTCTTGCTTCTGCTTCTTACTTCTCGACGTACCTGAGCGAGCGCAGCCCGCGCTCCAGGTGCCAGTGCAGATAGGCGGACACCAGCCCGCTGCCCTCCCGCACGTACCGCGGCTCGCAGGCGTCCGCGGTTGCCCAGTCCCCCGTGAGCAGGGCGCCCAGCAGCGTGAGCGTCTGCGGCGAGGGTACGACACTGCCCGCCACCCGGCAGTCGACGCAGACCGAGCCGCCGGAGGCCACCGAGAAGAACCGGTTGGGCCCCGGCATGCCGCACTTCGCGCAGTCGCCGAAGCTGGGCGCGTAGCCGTTGACGGCCAGCGAGCGCAGCAGGAACGCGTCCAGCACCAGGTGCGGGGCGTGCTCGCCGCGGGCGAGGGTGCGCAGTCCGCCGACCAGCAGCAGGTACTGCTGGACGGCCGGCTCCCCCTCGTGGTCCGTGAACCGCTCGGCCGTCTCCAGCATGGCCGTCCCGGCGGTGTACCGGGCGTAGTCGGTGACGATCCCGCCGCCGTACGGAGCGATGGTCTCGCTCTGCGTGCACAGCGGCAGCCCGCGCCCGACCAGCTCGCTGCCCCGCGCGAAGAACTGCACGTCCACGTGCGAGAAGGGTTCAAGGCGGGCCCCGAACTTCGACTTGGTCCGCCGCACCCCGCGGGCCACGGCACGCACCCGTCCGTGACCCCGCGTGAGCAGTGTGATGATCCGGTCCGCCTCACCCAGCTTCTGGGTGCGCAGCACGATGCCGTCGTCGCGGAACAGACTCATGCGCCCATTGTCGCGCACGGCGGGAGCGGCCCCGCCCCGCCTTCAGGGCACCTCCCCCCGGCTGCGGGCGTTCGCGTACGCCGTCGCCGCGCTGAGCCGCTCGGCCGGGGTGGCCGCCCGCACCAGCTCCGGCGCGCAGTCCCACTCCCGGCCGCCGCCGAGGGGGCGCAGCTGGACGTACGGCCCCTCGTGACCCATGACCACGCCGACCCGCCCGGTGCCGGTGTCGAGGGCGTAAGCCCCGACCGGCGGACACGGCCCGCTCACCGCAGGACCGCGGCGAGCCGTGCGGCCGTCTCCACGGAGCAGCGGCCCAGCTCCACCAGCGGGCAGGGCGCCTCGCGGGCGAGCCCGGCCGGGTCGAGCCCGAGCGAGGGCAGGGTGATTCCTGCTTTTTCGAGAGCGGTACGCAATTCAACGATTGTTTCCTCCGCTTCCTGAACACAGACCGCCGAGTGAGTCGAGTGTTGCCGTGGTGCCACTGCGCGCTTCCTCCCTTTCCTTTTCTCCGGGATTTCCGTTATCCCAGAGTTTTACGCTTCGTGTCCCCACGATGACGCTCCGCGTCTACACTCGGAAGGGTTTCGGGCCCTACAAGAAGAGGGCTGCACAAGGGGGTTGGCGATGGCCAACGGTTCACGCCAGGCGGTCTGGGAGTTCTTCGGCACGGAGCTGAAGCGCCGCCGGGAGAACGCCGAGCTGACGCAGGTGGAGCTGGGTGCGAGGGTGTTCGTCTCGGGCGGCTACATCGGCCAGTTCGAACAGGCGATCAGAAAACCACAACTGGACGTGGCCCAGCGGATCGACGAGGTACTGCAAACCGACGGTATTTTCGAGCGGTTGTGCAGAAAGCTGATCGATGATCCGCGGTACGCGGAGTATTTCGCGAGGGCGGCGGAGCTGGAGGCGCTGGCTACCGAGATCTACGAGTTCGCGCCCGCACTGGTGCCGGGACTGTTGCAGACACGGGATTACGCCTGGGCGGTCACGGTGTCGATGAACCCGTTCGCAGTGGACGAGTACATCGAGGAGAAGGTGTCAGGCCGCCTGGAACGGGCGCGCATCCTCAAGGACGCCGCGCGCCCGGTGTATTGGGTGGTGCTGCATGAGAACGCACTGCGCATCCCCGTCGGCGGGCCGGCGGGGATGGCGGAGCAGCTCGAAAGTATCGCGCGGATGGCGCACAAGCGGACGGCGGTGGTGCAGGTGCTGCCGTACGCGGCCGGCCCCTACCCCGTCATGACGGGTTCCCTGAAGCTCATGGAGTTCGACGACGCCCCGCCAACGGCCTATACAGAAGCGGTGTATTCGGGCAACCTGCTGGACGATCCGGCCGTGGTCAAGCGTGCCCGCGCCGCATACGATCAGATCAGGGCCGCCGCGCTGTCGCCTGAGGCGTCCCTGGCCCTGATCGAATCGGCGGCGGAGGACTTCAGACGATGCGCGAGTACGACCTGACCAACGCCCGCTGGCACAAGAGTAGCTACAGCAACGGGCAAGGCGGCGACTGCGTAGAGGTCGCCCGCGACTTCCCCGGCGCCGCCCGCTGGCGCAAGAGCACGTACAGCGACGGCAACGGCGGCGACTGCCTCGAAGTGGCCGACGGAGTCCCCGGCATCGTCCCCGTCCGGGACAGCAAGGTGCCGGACGGGCCCGTGCTGGTCGTGCGGGCGGCGGCCTGGGCCCGGTTCGTCGGGGACGTGATGCGCCCCGGCGCAGGCCGTGTGTGATCCGGCGCTCGGCGAGCGGCGTGCACCGCTGAGCGCCGGACGGACAGGGCCTGCGCCGGGGCGCCGGTCAGATGCTCCCGAAGTGCCAGTAGTGGTCCTCCCAGGTGCCGCACTGGTACTGGATGGCCGCCGCCGTGTCGGAGGTGTCGCCGTCCTGGATGGCCAGGCACTTGCCGCTGTTGCGGTTCTTGATCTGATCCATGCGTCTGGCCGGGTCGTACAGGAACGTCCAGTACTGGTCGGGGTAGAGGGCGGGCGAGCCGCACGGGTACTGGGTCACGCCGGCGAAGTCGTCGCGTGACGCCGCGTCGACGGAGAGACACAGGCCGCTGTTCCGGTTGACGACCTTGTACCAGGTCAGGCCGTTGGCCTGACCGACGCTCTCGTACGTCCACACCTGGTCCGGCCAGACGAACGGAGAGCCGCAGGTGAACTGGTTGAGGTAGGCGAAGTCCTTCGACGCGGCCGGCACGGACAAGCACTTGCCCGACTTGAGGTTGCGGATGCTCAGCGGCCCCGAGACGCTGCCGTCGACGGCAGCCTGGGTGGCGCTCGCGGAGACGGTGACGCAGGCCAGCGCGGCAAGGAGCGCGCCGGTGAGACGTGTCAGTGAGGTCACGTGTCTGTCCTCTCGCTGGATGGGGGAACGGCCCGGTGCGGAGCCGGTGGTGTCAGCGGGCGACGTAGGCCACGTGGATGATCCGGGCGTTGAGATCGCACCACACGGTCGAGGTGTGACCGGTCACCACGATGGGACCGTCATGGCGGTACTCGTAGCCGTTGTCCAGCCGCTTGCAGGTGATCGCGGTGTTGAAACTGTCGTTGAAGCTGGTGCCGAAGCACTGGAGCGATACACCGGCGTGGCCGCCGCTGCCCGTCAGGTACTGCGGCGCGTTGCACGTCCAGATGGCCGCGGGCGACGCGGAGGCCGGGGCCGCTGCGCACAGCGTCCCGCCCGCGACGACGGCGGCAGAAGCGGCGATCACGGCGACACGCCGTACCAAGGACATGGAGACTCCTCGTCGTTCGGTGGATTGGTGCGGGACGGTCATCGTCCCAACGGAGCCACCGGGCGGCTTGGGGATCCGTGCCAGGTCACTTGTGGCTCGGCGCCGACCGGCCGGGGGCCGCTTCCTGGGAGCGCCACTCCGTGGGGGTCACGCCGTAGGCCGCTTTGAACGCCCGGCTGAACTCGGCCGGTGCCAGGAGACCCCAGCGGGCGGCGATGACGGCGACCGGCGTCCGGTCGAACCGCCGGTCCTGGAGGTCCGCGCGGCAGCGTTCCAGACGGCGGCTGCGGATCGTCGCGGCGACGGTGTCCGGCTTCTGGCGGAACAGCCTGTGGAGCGCGCGGACCGAGAGGTGGTGGTGGGCGGCGATGGCCGCCGGTGTGAGTCCGGGATCGCCGAGGTTGTGGTCGATGAAGGCGTCGATCCGCGTGAGCAGGACCTGGCACCGCGTCTCGGGGGGAACCAGGTGCTGCGCGTCGAGGTGATCGGCGAGGAACGAGGCGGCGAGGTCGACCACTGTCGACCCGAGGCGGCGCCGTTCGGCCGGGCCCAGCTCGGCAGCACGGTCGCAGATGGTGGTCAGGCAGGAGCGCAGGAGGGTGCCCGTCACCCCGTGCGGGGACAACGGCTGGGCCAGGAGGCGGTCGGCCCGCCCCGCCGACAGCGGGAACGCCCGCTTGGAGACGCGCAACAGGGCGACCTGGCCGGTGCCGGACGCGTCGGTGATCCACGCGTCCAGGGGGTGGGACGTGTCGAAGAGGACCAGGCCCCCGTTTTCGACGACGGAATCGGAACGGCGCTGCTGCACACGCATCGGGCTCCCCGTTATCAGCCCCAGTTGGTAGGTCTCCGGGTCTCCCCGGCGTATGTCCCGGGCGGTGCGCACACCCCTCAGAGGGGGAAAGGTGAACGCCCCGATCTGCGCCACGCACAGCTCGACCGCGAGGACCCGGGCACGGAAGTCATCAGCGTGTGCGCTGATGAGCGACACGGGGGCGACGTGCTGCCGCGTCATGTCCGTGTACCAGGAGAAACGGTCGCGCGCAGGCAGTGCGCTGCTCGAAACCGAGAGCAGCGCGGGCGCGACCCCGTGTGGTGGTTTCGGCACGGTTCCATGGTGCGCAGCACCCGGACCGGCGCGGAAGCCGGTCACCGGCCATCTCCCCATGCCGGCCGCCAGGGGGAACGCAGGGGGTAAACCCCCCGGCGGACAAGCCAGTTGGCCGGATGGGGCGGGAGGTCCCGGTCCGCGAAGCTCGTCGCATGACCACACAGCGCACGGGCAACACCACCCGCACCCGTAACCGCACCCGCCGCAACGCCGCCCTCGTCGGTGTCTCCGCCGTGCTCCTGGGAGTCACCGCACCCGTGACGGCGTCGGCCGCCGCCGCTCCCGCGCACCGAGGGGACACCCTCACCTGGACGAAGTGCGAGGGCACCGGCCTCGACTCCCGGCAGCGGTGCGCGACCCTGGACGTCCCCATGGACTACGCCGATCCGCACAGCCCGCGCATCTCGATCGCCGTCTCGCGTATCCCGGGCGAGAAGCCGTCCGCGCGGCGCGGGGCGCTGCTGCTGATCCCGGGCGGGCCCGGCGGGTCCAGCCTGAACGACCCCTCGGGGAAGGGGCAGAAGCTCCCGAAGGCGGTGCGCGAGGCCTACGACCTCGTCGGGTTCGCGCCACGCGGCCTCGCGCCCTCCACGGCGGTGGGCTGCGGCCTCGACCACGCCGACCTGGCCACGACGAGGCTGCGCCCGTGGCCGGCCGCCGACGGTTCGATCGCGGGGAACCTGGCCGACGCGCAGCGCATGTCGCAGGCGTGCGCGAAGAACGGCGGGGAGCTGATGCGGCACCTCAGCACGGCCGACGAGGCCCGTGACATCGACCGCCTCCGGGCGGCGCTGGGCGAGAAGAAGCTGTCCGCGTGGGGCGTGTCGTACGGGACGTACGTCGGAGCCGTCTACAACCAGCTCTTCCCGCGGCGCGTCGACCGCATGGTGCTGGACAGCAACGACAACCCGGACCCGGCGCGGGTCGGCCGCGCCTGGCTGGGCGGGCACGAGCAGGGCGTGGAGGACACCTTCCCCGACTTCGCGGCCTGGGCGTCCCGGCCCGGCAACCCCGACCGGGTGGCCGAGCGGGCCGCCGACGTACGGCCGCTGTTCCTGCGGCTCGCCGCCCGCCTGGACCGCGACCCGATCCCGTGGCCCGGCGCCAACCCCGAGGAGCTGAACGGGAACGTACTGCGCCAGACCATGCTGGACAGCCTCTACTCCCCGGCGAAGTACCCGGACCTGGCCAAGCTGATGCTGGCCGCGCAGCGGGGCACCGTACCGCCCGCGCCGAAGGCGCCGCCGGAGGCGGTGCTCCAGAACGTCGCGGCCGTGGGCGCCGGCACCCTCTGCAACGACGTCGCCTGGCCGCACTCGGCGGCGGCGTACGAGAAGGACGTGGCGGACAGCCGCGCCGCGTACCCGCTCACCGCGGGCATGCCCCGCAACGCGATGCTGTGCGCCGCCTGGCCCTACCCGCCCCGTCAGGAGCCCGTACGGATCACCGACCACGGGCCGTCGAACGTGCTGCTGGTGCAGAACGAGCGGGACGTGGCCACTCCGCTCGGCGGCGCCCTGAAGCTCCGCTCGGCGCTCGGCCGGCGCGCGGTCATGGTCACCGTGGACTCCACGGGCCACGACGCCTACCTGGCCAACGGCAACGCCTGCGGCGACCGCACCGTCTCGCGCTTCCTGGCCACGGGCGTGCGGCCGGACACGGACGTGTACTGCGACTGACCGACTGACCGGACGCGCCGGTCAGTCCCGCTCGGACCCGTCGACCATCCAGGTGCCGTCCTCCTCGTCGTCGACGCGGACCTCCAGTTCCCGCAGGCTCATGCCCGCCTCCCACAGCTCCGTGAAGCGCTTCATGCGCTCCTGGACGTGGTCGTGGCGGGCGATGAGCCGGGTCCTGACGTTGACGTCCCGCAGGTCCTGGTCGATCTCGAAGGACGCCTCCTCGTCGTAGACGATGAAGTCGTTGGTGGTGCCGCGCTGGAGGTGCGGCGGCAGCTCGGGCAGCACCGACACGCGCACCTCGATGCGCAGCAGCTCCTGCTCCTCGCACAGTCGCAGCAGCCGGTCGTCGAGTTCGCGGGCGCTCTCCAGCAGGAACACCCGGCGGACCGTGACGCCCCGCTCCTGGACCGCCTCCTGCTGCGCCTGGAGATAGCGGGTGGCGGGCTCGCTGTTCCAGAACTCGCGGTCCACGGAGGTGCTGGTGGCGCAGATGGACTCCTCGGCGGCCCGGGTCAGGGACAGCATCCAGTCGTGGTTCTCGCCGGGGCACTCGGCGCTCAGGTTGGTGAGGTCGGTCATGTGGCCGACGACCCGGCTCATCTCCAGGCGGACGAACGTGTAGAGGATCGACGGCCCGGGGGCCAGCACCTCGGCGAAGTTCTTGGCCAGTTCGGGCACTCCGTCGGCCCGGATCCGGGCCGGCTGGAGGTAGGGCTCGTCGGCGGGCCGCTCCACCTCGGCGAGCCGGCTCTCCACCAGTTGCCGCATGTCGTCGGTGTGGCGGGTGAGGCCGGTGTCCAGCTTGTCGTCGTGGCGGCGCAGGCCGTCGCGTACCGCGGCTGCGGTCTCGGCCAGCAGGCTCTCCGTGCGCCGGGCGTGCGCCTCCAGGCGCCTGGCCTGCTCGTCCGTGCGCCGGTCCAGGCCGAGGACGTGCTGCACGAGGACCGCAGCCGCGGCGCACAGGGCGGCGGCCCCGGCCTGCCGGGACACCGCGGTCTGCGGGGCCAGCAGCGCGGTGACGGACCAGGCCAGGGCGCCCGTGACGACACCGGCCGCGATGCGGCGCAGCCAGCGCGACGGGCCGGGGCGCCGCGCCCGTAACGCGTCCGTCGCGAGGGCCGCCCGGACTGTGCCGGCGGGGCCGGACCTCCGCCGCTCGCCGGTCCGGCCGGGCGTGCCGGGCGTGCCGGAACCGCCGGACGCCGGAGCGGGGATCGCCTCGCCGGGCGGCCTGGCCGCGCCGGACGCGGCGGCGGCGCCGGTCGTGCTCTCGGGCTGGGGTGACTGTGCCGTGCTCATCTCGCTTCTCCCCCCGTTGGGATGCGCGTCGGATCGGGATGCGGGGATGTGCGGTGGGGGACCTGGTCGGGCGTCCGGTCAGGGAACCGGCTCCACCTCCCGGTGCAGCGAGGAGATCGCGTGCAGGGTGAGCTGGTCGCGGATGCGCTGCACCTGCGCCTGCCACTGGCGGGTGAAGCCGGGCCGTTCCTCCAGCGCGTCCCAGAGCGGGGCCAGCTCCGTGGCCACCCGGGCCCGTGGCATCCACAGGTGCATCAGGTGGTCGACGGCGGGCCGCAGCACCCGGACGGCGGTGGAACGGTCCCGCTCCCCCGCTCTGGCCCGGGCGGGCGGGGCCTGCGCCCCCAGGCTGACGCCGTCCAGCAGGCGGACCAGGGTGGTCAGCAGCCAGTCGTGCAGGGCCAGGTCGTCGCAGAGCCCGGCGATGTCGGCGGTGGGCGTGCCGGCCGGTACCCGGAGCCGTACGGTGCGCAGCTCGTCCTCGGCGAGCGTGAACCGCTCGATGGCCGGGCCGGCGTCCCCCTCGGCGGGCAGGGCGGCCCAGCGCAGCCGGGTGGGGCGGGAGCGCAGGGGCGGGCAGTGGTCGAGCAGGGGGTGGCGCAGCAGGCGGGTGAGCAGTCCGTCGGCGACGAGGCCCACGTCGAGGTCGCCGTGGCGTCCGCCGCCGAGCACGCCCTGGGCGACCGCCTCCGACGGCAGTCTCCCGAACGGCTCCAGCAGGCCGGGCCGCACCAGGTACTGGCCCCAGGGGCGCCGCTGGTCGGGTCCGGTGGCGGTGAGGCGGAAGTACGCGGAGGTCTGCAGGACGCGGCCCTCGGTGAGCGCGGCCCGCGCGGCGACCGTGCCGACGGCGCGCACCCGCGCGCCGTTGGCGCTGGGCAGCGGGCAGTCGACGCCGGTGAGGGTCTCGGGGGAACGCGCGTAGAGGTTGGGGCGCTCGGAGAGCAGGACGCGTTCGTCGGCGCGCAGCCCGAGGAGCTGGGCCGCGGCCCGGATGTCGAGGGCCTGCCCGGCGGGCAGCAGGCAGGTACGGATCTCACCGCAGGCGAGCACGGCGTGCGGCGCGGTCTTCCCGGACCCGGCAGCCGCCCGGTCCTGACCCCTCGCGGCGGACGTGTCGGCCATGTCACGTCCCCGCGTAGAACACGTAGGAGACGCGGTCGGCCACCGAGTCCGGCACGGTCACCCGCTCGCGGGCGGACCGCTCGGCGACCTGGTCCAGCGCCCCGCGGTCCACCTCGACCTGATCGAGCACCACCCGGACGGCGTGCTCGACGGGGAGGAAGCGGCTGGGCAGCACCGAACAGGTCCGGTACGCGGCGAACGGGTCCGCGCGGGCGTTGAGGCGCAGCAGCGCGGGCAGGTCGTCCCAGTCGTCGGGGAAGGCGGCGGCGCTGTGCGGGTGGGGGTCGAAGACGGGGTCGCCCTCGTTGCGCAGCAGTCCGAGGCGGCCGAGTTGCCACACCGCGGCGAGGAACGGGCAGGACCAGGTGCGGCGCCCGTCGGCGTCGTCGCTCCACAGCTCGGCGTCGAGGAAGACGGAGTGGCGGCGGACCGCGGTCTCCCTGGGCGGCTGCCAGGCGGCGGCGGTCTTCATCGCCTGCGGGGCACGGGCGACGGGACTGCGCTCGCCGTTGGCCAGCCAGCCGGTCTGCGCGGCGGGCGGGCGGTTGCCGTAGCTGCCCGGCGGGGGTTCCTCCACGAGCCGCCCGGCCACCGCCTCGGCCACGGGCACCTTGCCGGTGACGGCGCAGCCGGACTCGCGGGCCAGGTAGTCGACGACCAGCCCGGCCCGCTCGGCCTCCGCCAGCAGCATCGGGACCAGTTCGGCGGGGCTGGAGAACCGGGCGAAGTAGTCGTCGATCAGGAAGCAGGTGCTGACGCGGGGCCGCCGGGTGCCGGTGCGGACCGCCGCGGCGGCGCGCGCGGCCTCCGCCCAGGGCCGTACCTGGGCGAAGTGCTCGCGCAGCCGCTGCGGGCCGGCCTCGAAGTCCTCCATGTAGAGGTGGCCCAGCTCCAGCGACAGGTGGGACAGCGGCACCGCCTGGGTGCGCGGCTCGGCCGCGGTCTCACGGAACACGGCCTCCGTCACAGCTGCCCCCAGTACGTGTCGTCCGTCAGGCGCCGGGCCAGCTCCTCCAGCGCCTCCAGGGTCTCCTTGTTGGCTATCTGGGTGGAGAGCACGTCCTCCTCCGTGATGAGCTGTTCGCGCCACTGGAGGATGGGTTCCAGGGGCACGATGCCGACGACGACGCTGTCGCCGATGCGGTGCTCGGCGGCGAGCCGGCGCAGCGTCTCGTCGCAGGCCTGCATCCAGGCGGCCTGGGCGGGCGAGCCGTGCGACCACAGCGGCGACTCGGGGTCCGGTACGGCGGCCCGCACGAAGCGGATCGACGCCCGCAGGGTCTGCTCGTCGTGGCCGCGTTCCACGCCGCCCCTGATGATGCCGTGTTCCTTGTGCACCAGGCCGGACGCGGCGATCACGTGCTGCCGGGTCCAGCGGTGGAAGACGAGCCAGCGGTGGGGGACGTTGCGCATCCGGGGGTGGGCGGTGGCCGCGAGGACCATGTCGACGGCGTAGCTGCGGCCCGCGCTGAGGTCCACCACGATCAGGTCGAACTCGGTGTTCAGCCGCAGCAGCAGGTCGATGCACCGCTCCAGGGCCTCCTCTCCGGTGGCGAACTCGCCGCCGCCCGCGTCGCCGGGTAAGAGGACCAGCCGGCCGGACTGGTTGGGACGAGCCCGCAGCAGGGGGTGCTCGGTCTGCCGCCAGACGTCGATCCTGGCGGGTTCGGTGATCTCGCCCTCCAGGTAGGAGTGCAGGCCGCGTTCCTCCGTGCCGCGCATCGCGCCGGGGACGTCGAAGACGGCGGCGGCCGTCGGCGAGCCGAAGTCGAAGTCGACGTAGGCCACGTGGTCGCCGGTGAGGGCTCGCTGGTAGGCCAGGTTGGCGCTGGTGACCGAGCGGCCCGTGCCTCCCTTGTCGGAGGCGGCGAAGACGAGCACGGCTCACACCTCCTGCGCGGCGGCGCCCCTGGCCTGGGCCAGGGTGTCGAGTTCCTGGAGGACGGGCAGGGCCAGCGCGAAGGCGGTGGCGGGGCGCTCGTCGAGCAGGTCGCGGGCGTGCTCCAGGCGGCTCTCGATGCTCCGCATCGTGCGGCCCCGGCCGCCGTCGGCTCCCGCGGACGCCTCCAGTTGCTCCTTGCCGAACAGGTGGGTGGCCTCGCTGAGCAGTTCCCGGGCGAGCTGGGCCAGTTCGGGGCTGCGGATGGGCTGCTGCTCGTACAGGTTGCGGGCGGCCACCAGGCACTCGGTGAGGCGTTCGGTGATGCTCCAGGACAGGCGCGGGCCCGCGTCGCGCGCGTCCGGGTAGACGATCCGTACGTCGTCCCAGAGGTCGGCGCCCACGCCGTCCTCGATCCGCCGGTTCCACAGGTGTTCGAAGGTCTGCTCGGCCAGCCGCAGCAGGCGGTCCTGGGCGTCGATGTTCCGGGAGAGTTCGGCGAGCTGGACGATGCGTTTGAGGAGCTGGGCGGAGAAGTCGGTCATCCGCCACAGGAGGAGGCCGCCGGAGCGTTCGGAGCCGGCGAGCGGCATGGTGACGCCGGGGTTGTGCAGGGCGATGACGGGGTCGTTGCGGGTCATCCGGCTGGTGACCCGGCCGCGGTCGGCCAGGCGTTCCATGATGGCGACGGTGCGGGTCAGGTCGTCGTCGGTGGCCTTCCTGCGGACCAGGTCGTGCACGAGGATGGCGGCGACGGTCAGGGAGAAGTACTCGGACTCCAGGCGCAGGCCGGTGGTCTGCCAGGGCAGGTCCTCCAGGGGCCAGCGCTCGCTGCCGAACCGGGCGACAGCGGACCAGTACTGCTGGCTCAGCTCCCAGCGCAGGCGTAACGCCTCGGCGAGTTTCTGCTGGTCGGCGTCGAGCAGACCGAGGGTGAGGGTGCGCTCGGAGAACAGGTCCTGGATGCCGTCGAGGGCGACCACGGTGAAGTACACGTAGGGCAGCCGGTCGGCGATGCCGTCGGGCTGGCCGGGGACCTGGACGTCGAGGTCGGTGACGTGCGGCGCGTCCCGCACCACGCCCCAGGCCCAGCCGCACTCGAAGAGCTGGCTCTCGTCGCGGATGCTCTCGTCGACCTGGATGCCGCGGGTGAGGCTTTCGATGATCGTGGCGCGCAGTGGGCGGAAGCGGCGGGCGAACTGCTGGAGGACGGCCCGGTCGGACTGCCGGTTCTGCCCGATGACCTGGATCAGGCGCCTGCCCTGCTCGGACTCGGCGTCGAAGACGTTGACCGTGAAGGAGCGCAGGAGGCTGATCATCGCGGCGGTCAGCCGTGCGTTCGTGGCCTCCCTCAGCTCGTCGATCGCCCTGCGGACCTCGGGGCGGGTCGTGGTGCCCTCGTAGACCTTGAGGAAGCCGAGGGTGGCCAGGCACAGCGTGACGGACATGGAGTAGGAGTCCACCACGCCCAACTGCGCCTGGTCGTGGGTGATCTCACCGCCCGCGTCGGCGGGTTTGAAGTAGTGGCCGCCGGAGAAGGTGGGGCTGTCGTCGGGTCCGGTGTGGGTGCGCATGAACTGGTTGAGCGCGGTGATCAGGTTGGGCGGGATCTCCAGCCGGCTGCCGATCCCCTCCAGGGCGCGCAGGACGTCCCGCTCGGTGGTGTCGGGCTGGTCGAGCCGGAACGCGGGCACCTCGGTGGCGGGGTACAGCAGGCACAGCAGGCGCTCGGCGTCCGCGACGCTGCTCAGTCCGTCGGTGTCCCCGGTGACGAGCTTGCCGTCCTCGAACGAATGACGGGCCGTGGCCCGCCAGATGTCCAGCAGATGCTGCCGTGGCTTGATCTGCATCCCCGCACCCCTCGTACAGATCCCGTTGCCGTCTGCCCGTGCCCGTGCTCGCGCTCAGACATGGTCCCCGTTCCTACGGAGCGGCAATCTCCCCTTTGCGCCGCCCCAGAGCGAGGATCATCCCCTCGTGTCCCGGCCGCACCACGTGGTGCAGGTCGTGGATCTCCAGCTCGGCGGTGAACGGCTCCAGGCTCTCCCGGGCCCGGGCCTCGTTGACCCGGTAGGCCGGGTACCGGTGTTCACCCACCCGGTAGCCGACCGACTCCTTCATGAACGCCACCGCGAACGGGGCCCGGTCGCCGAGCGCGTTCATGAAGCACCGTACGCCCCGCTGGAACTCCTCGGGGCACTCGGACATCGAGTCGGCGACGAAGAACATCGTCCCGATGTCCCAGCGCCGGCGTCCGTCGAGGTCGAAGAGGTTGGCCCGCTCCACCCGGGTGATCTCGCTGAGCCGGCCCCTCGGTTCGACGTCGCGGTAGGCCGGCGCCTCGCGCAGCACCTCCCAGAAGGCGTCCCATTCGGTGCCGAAGCCCTCGGGGGCGATCTGCCGCTCCAGGTACTCGATGTTCGGGGGGGCGTACTCCAGCAGGAGGACCTTCTCGCACCAGGGCAGCATGGACAGCGCGGGATACAGGTTCGCTCCGGCCCCTACGTCCACGCCCCGCGCCGAGCCCGGGGCGGATCCGGCGAAGCAGCGGCTGAAGTGGTCGCGCAGCAGCCGGACGATCTGGAGATCGGCTTCGAGCGGGGTCCGGTAGTTGTTGTCGACGTACACCTCTGGATCGAACTTCGACCACGGTGCGTCAGCGTTGCGATCCATAGTCACCCTGCCGCGTCCCATTCGTTTGCGAGCCGATCCGTGTGCGCGAGCCCCTTGGACACCGGCAGATGAGCGGCAGACGTCGTTCCCCGCACGGTAGGCCAGAAACACGTCGGTCCCCCCGCGCAGGCCGCGCCCGGTGCACCCCGGCGCACGTCAGCACAGCCGGGCGCACACCCTAACTCGCCCTTGCAGAAAGGAACTTGGAGACCCCACTGTGGCAGAACGAGCAGCCGGCCGCCACACCGATGCCTCAGCCCTTCGAGTGAGCGCACCGGCTCCCGTCGGATTGACGTCCGCAGGTCCTCACTGGGGGGTGGCATGACCGCCGAACCGCTGGAACGTTTCCTTGACCGCCACGAGCAGCTCACCGCACCCGTGCCCTTCCCGGGCCCCCTCGTCCTGCGCCCCGCGCACGAGAGCGACCTGCCCGAACTGCAGAGGCTGGACGAGGAGGTCTTCCAGGAGGTCGCCTACCCCGGTTTCCTGCTGCGCCAGCTCTACGACATGTACGCGGAGCACTTCCTCGTCCTCGACGACGGCACGGGCCGGCTGCGCGGCTACGTCCTGGCCGCCACCACGGCACTGGGCCGCGACAGCTGGATCCTCGGCCTGTGCGTGACCCATGACCGGCGCCGCCACGGACTGGGCCGGGAACTGATGGAGGAGGTCCTCGAGCGGCTGCGCCGCAGCGGCATCCAGCGGGTCCGGCTCACCGTCGAGCCCTCCAACCGGGCCGCGATCCTCCTCTACCGCTCCCTGGGCTTTTGCCCCGAGGAACCCGACGCCGGCCTGCGCCCGGACTACTTCGGCCCCGGCATGGACCGCCAGGTGCTGCGCCTGCACCTCACCCCGGGCCGCTGAAGACCAGGCTCCTTCCGGGTCAGCGCGACGGCGGCACGAAGTCGCGCACGTACCGAGCCTGCCAAGGCGTCTCCACCGCGTGCCGGTCGTAGTGCTCCCGGACATAGGCGACCGCCTCCTCGGGTGGTACGCCGTCCAGTACGGCCAGGCAGGCCAGTGCCGTGCCGGTGCGGCCCCGGCCGCCCGCGCAGGCGAACTCCACGCGCTCGGTGGCCGTGCGCCGCCAGCCCCGCGCGAACTGCTCGCGGGCCGCCGCACGGTCCGCGGGGAGGCGGAAGTCGGGCCAGCGCAGCCAGTGCGACTCCCAGGGGAACTCGGGCGGCGGCTTGCCCAGGAGGTAGACGCCGTAGGTCGGGGCGGGTGCCGCCGGGTCGAGGGGGCGGCTGAGGCCCCTGCCCCGCACCAGCCGGCCCGACGGGAGCCGGAGGACGCCGGGGGCGTCTTCGTCCCAGCGGGGCTCGGACCGCTCACTCATGGGCGTGGCGCTCCCTTCCTCCGTGTCCCGGTGCGGCGCGGCGACTATACAAGGCAGGTGTCGTCGCCCACCGCCCCTCCCGGGAGTCCGCATGACCTTCCCCGCGCCGCTGACCGGTGTCGTGCCGCCCGTGTGCACTCCGCTGACCCCGGAGCGCGAGGTGGACGTGGACTCGTTGCTGCGGCTGGTGGACCACCTGGTGGCGGGTGGGGTGCACGGACTGTTCGTGCTCGGTTCGACCTCGGAGGCGGCGTTCCTGACGGACCGGCAGCGCCGTCAGGTGGTGGAGGCCGTCGTCGGCCATGCGGGCGGGAGCCTGCCGGTGCTGGCCGGGGCCATCGACATGACCACCGCCCGGGTCCTCGACCACGTGAGCGCGGTCGCGGCGGCCGGGGCGCAGGCCGTCGTCGTCACCGCCCCCTTCTACGCCCGCGCCGCCCATCCGGCGGAGATCGCCCGCCACTACCGGTGTGTCGCCGCCGCCAGCCCGGTCCCGGTGCTCGCCTACGACATCCCCGTCTCGGTGCCCGGCAGGCTGCCCGCCGCGCTGGTCCTGGAGCTGGCCGCCGAGGGGGTGCTGGCCGGGCTGAAGGACTCCAGCGGGGAGCTGGGCGGCTTCCGGGAAGTGGTGACCGGGGTGCGGGAGGCGTCCGGCACCGCCGGGTTCAGCGTGCTCACCGGGTCCGAGCAACTGGTCGACGCGGCGCTCGCGCTGGGCGCCGACGGCGCGGTGCCGGGCCTCGCCAACGTCGACCCGCACGGCTTCGTCCGGCTCTACCGTCTGGCGCGCGCCGGTGACTGGGAGGGCGCGCGGACCGAGCAGGAGCGGCTGTGCGCGCTGTTCGGGCTGACGCGCGCCGGGGACCCGGCCCGGATGGGACCGGGCTCCTCCGCGCTGGGCGCGTTCAAGGCGGCCCTGCACCTGCGCGGCGTCATCGACTGCCCGGCCACCGCCGAACCCCAGGTCCCGCTGACGGCAGCGGAGGTGGACCGGGTGCGCGCGCACCTCGCCGCAGCAGGGCTGCTGTAGTCACCGGCTCACGGCCGTCCGGCCCCCTCGCGCCCCCGTCGTGCGGTCACGACGGTGTCCTCGCCGCCGCCAGCAGGCGGGTCACGTCGTCCGTGGGGATGGTCAGCGCCGCGCCCACCGTGGCGAGGGCGTCGTGTTCGGCGGGGGTGTAGGGGCCGTCGGCCAGGGCGACGCGGGCGGCCTGGAGGAGGATCGACTCGCGGCCGGCCGGGGCCAGGTGCGGGGCCAGCGGGTCGAGCGCCTCGTGCAGCTCTATGGTCAGCCCGGGGGCGCACGGCTGGTCCTCGTACACCCGGCCGGTGTCCGCGGCCAGCGCCTCGACCAGGGCGGCCAGCTGTTCCTCGGTGCAGTCGGCGAGCCCGGCGGCCCGGACGGCACCGGCGGCCGTCTCCAGGGCCGTGCGCGAGGACGCGCCGCCCGCGGAGAGCACCGCTAGGGCGACGGTGTGGACGGCGTCGCGGAGCATCGCGGAGAAGCGGGACGTGGTCGGATGGTCCAGGGCCTCGGTGCCGAAGTGGCCGGTGCAGGCGGCGCACTCCACGACCGGCCCGGCGGCGCCGCGCGGCAGCAGCGGCACCCCGAGGACGGTGAAGCGGCGCCGGCCGCTCAGCCGCTGGTAGTTGCGGTCGCCTCCGCAGCCGGGGCAGAAGAACTCGCCGTCTCCGACGGGTGTCCAGGCGGTCCGGGTGCCCAGTATGCGGGCAAGCCTGGCGGCACGGCCGTTTCGTCCCCGTACTGGCAGCACGTCGCACCTCCGTAACCACGCGGCAACATCGCCGCGTGGGCGTGATGTTAGCCACATCGGTGAGGCTGAGTTAGTACCCCGGACGAGACCTTTCCGTGACCTGGCCGGTAAACGACGGCCACGACGAGGGGCCCCGGCCGCCCCAGCAGGCGGTCGGGGCCCGGAAAACGCCGGTCAGGGTGGTCAGCGTGCGGCGCGGTTGACGGCCGAGACGACCGCCTTCAGCGACGCACGTGTCGTGTTCGCATCGATCCCGATGCCCCACATGACCTTGTCCTCGATCGCGCATTCGATGTAGGAGGCGGCCTGTGCGGAGGCGCCCTCGCTCATCGTGTGCTCCTGGTAGTCCAGCAGGCGTACGTCGACGCCGATGGCCTGGAGGGCGTCGAAGAACGCGGAGATCGGGCCGTTGCCGGACCCGGTCAGGACCGTGTCCGCGCCGTCGACGGTGGCCTCGACGGTGAGCGTGTCCACGCCGTCGGTGTCGGTGGTCGACTGGCCCGTCCTGACCTGGATACGGCCCCAGGCGTTGTCCGGGTTGGGCAGGTACTCGTCCTGGAAGGTCGCCCAGATCTCGCCCGGCGTGACCTCGCCGCCCTCGGCGTCCGTCTTCGCCTGGATGATCTTCGAGAACTCGATCTGCATCCGGCGGGGCAGGTCCAGCTTGTGGTCGTTCTTCAGGACGTAGGCGATGCCGCCCTTGCCGGACTGCGAGTTGACGCGGATGACCGCCTCGTAGGAGCGGCCGACGTCCTTCGGGTCGATCGGCAGGTACGGCACCGCCCACTCGATGTCGTCGACCGTGACGCCCTTGGCCTTCGCGTCGGCCTCCATGGCGTCGAAGCCCTTCTTGATGGCGTCCTGGTGGGAGCCGGAGAAGGACGTGTAGACCAGGTCGCCCACGTACGGGTGGCGCGGGTGGACCTCCATCTGGTTGCAGTACTCCCACGTGCGACGGATCTCGTCGATGCCGGAGAAGTCGATCTGCGGGTCGACGCCCTGGGAGAACAGGTTCATGCCCAGGGTGACCAGGTCGACGTTGCCGGTGCGCTCGCCCTGCCCGAACAGGCAGCCCTCGACGCGGTCGGCGCCGGCCATGACGGCCAGCTCGGCCGCCGCCACCGCCGTGCCGCGGTCGTTGTGCGGGTGGACGGACAGGCAGACGTACTCGCGGCGGGACAGGTTGCGGTGCATCCACTCGAAGCGGTCCGCATGCGTGGACGGCGCCGAACGCTCCACGGTGGCGGGCAGGTTGAGGATGATCTCGCGGCCCGGACCCGGCTGGTAGACGTCCATGACCGCCTCGCAGACCTCCAGCGCGAAGTCCAGCTCGGTGTCGGTGAAGATCTCGGGGCTGTACTGGTAGCCGAACTCCGTCTCGGGGCCCAGCAGCTTCTCGGCGTACTCCATCACCAGGCGGGTGCCGTCGACGGCGATCTGCTTGATGTCGTCCCTGGAGCCGCGGAAGACGACCCGGCGGAAGACCGGCGCGGTCGCGTTGTACAGGTGGACGGTGGCCCGCCGGGCGCCCTTCAGGGACTCCACGGTCCGCTCGATCAGGTCCTCGCGGGCCTGGGTCAGTACGGAGATCGTGACGTCGTCCGGGATCGCGCCCTCCTCCTCGATGATGGAGCGCACGAAGTCGAAGTCGGTCTGGCCGGAGGCCGGGAAGCCGACCTCGATCTCCTTGTAGCCCATCTTGACCAGCAGGTCGAACATGGCGCGCTTGCGCGCGGGCGACATCGGGTCGATCAGGGCCTGGTTGCCGTCACGCAGGTCGGTGGAGAGCCAGCGGGGGGCGGCGGTGATCCGCTGCTCGGGCCACGTGCGGTCGGGGATGTCGACCTGCTCGTACTGGCCGTACTTGTGGATCGGCATGGAACTGGACTGCTGGCGGTTGACCATGGTGGCGTGGGCTCCTCAGGAGTTCCGCGGTGACGCGGGTGCCGGGATGACGGCCGACGGCGCAACGCCAGACTCCGCGGGGAGGGGGTCGGCCTACGACTACAGGCCCTCGCCGCGGCAGCTAAGGAGAAGCAGCCCGAAACGCATGGTGCTGTGCAGCCTAGCCGAGCCGCGCCGGATGCGCGGACCTGGTCCAGTATGCGAAACGGGGACCCGGAAAAGGGGCGAAGGGGATAAAAAGTGCGCGATGTCACTCCCCGCAGCCACCCCTACCCTTCGCGATCGCCGCGTGAACCCCTTGCCCTGATTTTTCACCAATCAAGGTTGCAGGTAGTGACTTTGACATCACGCAGTGCGATGGTCGACCTATGACCACTCACGGGGGCCCCGAGCCCGTCCGCAAGCCTGTCCCCAAGCCCGCCTTCTGCACCTTCGTGCCACCCCACGTCCTGGACCGCCTCGCGCGCAGCGACGACCCGGCGCTCTCCGAGCCGGCCCGCCGCAGCCTGCAGCGCGACGCCATGGAGCGCACCCGCCGCCGCCTGACCACCGTCATCGGCGCACCCGCCGTCGCCCCGCCCGCCGGCAAGCAGGCCGAGCAGCCGCACCGCACCGTCTACGACGCCCGTCACGGCACCGACCTGCCCGGCACCAAGGTCCGCGGCGAGGGCCAGCAGCCCGGCAAGGACGCCACGGTCAACCGCGCCTACTCCGGCCTCGGCGCCACCTTCGAGCTGTACCTGAAGGCGTACGGCCGCGACTCCATCGACGGCAGCGGCCTCCCGCTGAACGCGAGCGTGCACTACGACGAGAAGTACAACAACGCCTTCTGGAACGGCGAACAGATGGTGTTCGGCGACGGCGACGGCGAGATCTTCCTCGACTTCACCATCCCGGTCGACGTCATCGGCCACGAACTGACCCACGGCGTCACCCAGCACACCGCCAACCTCGCCTACTTCGGCCAGTCCGGCGCGCTCAACGAGTCGGTCTCCGATGTCTTCGGCTCGCTGATCAAGCAGTACACGCTCGGTCAGACCGCCGCCGACGCCGACTGGCTGATCGGCGCGGGCCTGCTCGCCCCGCACGTGCAGGGCGTCGCGCTGCGCTCGATGAAGGCGCCCGGCACGGCGTACGACGACGACCGGCTCGGCAAGGACCCCCAGCCCGCCACCATGGACGACTACGTCCACACCGGCAGCGACAACGGCGGCGTGCACATCAACTCCGGCATCCCCAACCACGCCTTCTACCTGGCCGCCACCGCGCTCGGCGGCCACGCCTGGGAGAAGGCCGGGCAGGTCTGGTACGACGTGCTGACCGGCGGAAAGCTCAAGGAGGACGCGGACTTCGCGGCCTTCGCCACCCTCACCGTGCAGGCCGCGCGCGAGCGGTTCGGCGCGGGCGACGCGCTGCAAGCCGTGCAGAAGGCCTGGTCGCAGGTGGGGGTGCGGACACTCTGATTCCGTACTAGACACGTCCCATGCGTATTTCAGTGCGGCGCACGGGTGGATTCGCGGGCATCGAGCGGCAGGCCGAGGTGGACACGACGGATCTGCCCGATGCCCCCGAGTGGCACGCCCTGGCCGAGAAGGCCCTCACCGCCGGCCGGAGCAGCGCACCGGCCGGGGTGCCCGACGGGTTCCACTACGAGATCACGGTCGACGGCAGGACGGTCCACGCCGCCGACCCGCGCCTGACCGAGGACCAGCGCGCGCTGATCTCCCGGGTGCTCAAGGAAGGCGCGTGAGCGCGCACACGTGAACGCCTGGACCCTGAGCACCCGAACGCCTGAAGGCCCCTGAACGCCTTTCGACGCACGGGCGTTGACTTCTGTTACCGCCGGTACGGATGATCCGAGCATGGCGACCGACGCAGGCACCTCAGGCACGTCAGCCGGGGCGGTCCCCCGGTTCCCGGACGGCTTCCTGTGGGGCGTGTCCACCTCGGCACACCAGATCGAGGGCGCGGCCGGCGAGCGCGAGCCGTCCGTGTGGGACGCGTTCACCGGCGAGCCCGGCCGGATCAAGGACGGCTCGACGGCGGCGGTGGCCTGCGACCACTACCACCGCCACACCGAGGACGTCGCCCTGCTGGCCGGACTCGGCGTGGGCGCCTACCGCTTCTCCGTCTCCTGGCCCCGCGTGAACTCCCCCGGCGGCCTCGGCTTCTACGACCGGCTCGTCGACGAGCTGTGCGCGGCCGGCGTCCGCCCCGTCCCCACCCTCTTCCACTGGGACCTGCCGGCCCGCCTCGACTGGCTCCAGCGGGACACGGCGCAGCGGTTCGCGGAGTACGTGTCGGTGGTGGCGGAGCGGCTGGGCGACCGCGTCACCAAGTGGATCACCCTCAACGAGCCCGCCGAACACACCCTGCTGGGCCACGCGCTGGGCGTGCACGCCCCCGGCAAGCGGCTGCTGTTCGACGCGCTGCCCGTCGCCCACCACCAGCTCCTCGCCCACGGTCTCGCCGTACAGGCGCTGCGCGCGGCGGGGGCCACCGACATCGGCATCGCCAACTCCCACGGCCCCACCTGGCCGGCGTCGCGGGAGACGGCGGACGTGGAGGCGGCTGACTTCTACGACCTGCTGCTCAACCGCCTGTTCGCCGACCCGCTGCTGCTGGGCCGGTACCCGGAGGGGATCGGCGAGCTGATGCCGGGCGATGTCGAGGCCGACCTCAAGGTGATCGCCCAGCCGCTGGACTGGTACGGGATCAACTACTACGCACCGGCCCTGGTGGGCGCCCCGCAGGGCACCGACGCGGAGTTCGGCGGGGTCACGCTCCCCGCCGAACTGCCCTTCAGCGTGCGGGAGATCGAGGGCCGCCCGGTCACCGACTTCGGCTGGCCGGTGGTCCCCGAGGGGCTGACCGACCTGCTGACCGGCTTCCGTTCCCGCTACGGCGACCGCCTCCCCCCGGTCGTCATCACCGAGAACGGCTGCGCCTACGACGGCCTCGACGACCAGGACCGCATCGCCTATCTGGACGGCCACCTCAGGGCCCTGCACCGCGCGCTGACAGCGGGCGTGGACGTCCGCGGCTACTTCGTGTGGTCCCTCCTGGACAACTGGGAATGGGCCGAGGGCTACGCCCGCCGCTTCGGCCTGGTCCACGTCGACTACGAAACGCAGCGGCGCACCCCGAAGGCGTCGTACACCTGGTTCCGGGACGTACTGCGGACCCAGAGGTGACCCGACGCCCCGAGCGCGCCGCCAGGACGTCAGGACCGGCCGTGCCCGGCGGGGCGGACGCGCTCGGTGGGGCGGACGCGCTCGGGGAGCCGGTCGAGGGGGTCGGACGGGGGTGGACCGCCGCGCTCTCGCTCGCCAACGGTGCCGTCTGGGTGGGGTGGTACGGGCCGTTGCAGATCCTGCTCGCCGCTCAGGCGGGGGACTTCGCGGCGGGCACCGGCATGTCCAAGGAGTCCCTGCTGGCCTGGGTGACGGGCGCGGGCGCGGTGGTGTCGCTGGTGGCGAACCCGTTCTTCGGCGCGCTGTCCGACCGGACGACGGCACGCCGGGGCCGCCGCTCCCCGTGGATCGTGACCGGGGCGGCGGGCGGCGCGCTGTCGCTGCTGCTGCTCGCGGGCGCGGGCACGGTCGCGGTCATGGCGGTCGGCTGGTGCCTGGTCCAGCTGACGCTGAACGCGGCCTTCGCGGCGCTGACGGCGGCGGTGCCGGACCGGGTGCCGCGCGCGCAGCGCGGGTCGGTGGGCGGCTGGCTGGGGGCGGCGCAGATCCTCGGCGTGGTCGGCGGGACGGGCCTGGCGACGCTCGCGGGCGGCACCGGGGCCGGATACGCGGCGTGCGCGGTGTTCACCCTGGCGGGCGTGTTGCCGTACGTCCTCCTCCACCGCGACCTGCGGCTCGCGCCGGCAAACCGTCCGCCCTGGTCCGCGCGCGCCTTCCTCGGTGGCTTCCTGCTGAGCCCGCGCCGGCACCCGGACCTGGCCTGGGCCTGGCTGACCCGGTTCCTGATCAACCTCAGCAACTCCCTGGTGCTGCTCTATCTCCTCTACTACCTGCGCGACCGCATCGGGTACGCCGATCCCGAGCGGGGCGTGCTCGTCCTCACGGCGGTGAACGGGGTGACCCTGCTCGCCACCGTCGTGGCCGCAGGCGTGTGGTCGGACCGGGTGGGCCGCCGCAAACCGTTCGTGGTCTGGTCCGGTGTGCTGATGGCGGTGGCCACGGCCGCCCTGTCGGTGTGGCAGACCTGGCCGGGCGCGATCGCCGCGGCGGCGGTCCTCGGCGTCGGCTTCGGCGTCTTCACGTCGGTCGACTTCGCCCTGATGACCGACGTGCTGCCCAGGGCCCTGGACCGCGGCAAGGACCTCGGCGTCATCAACGTCGCCAACGCCCTCCCCCAGGTCGCGGCCCCGGCGATGGCGGCGCCGATCGTGACGTACCTCGGCGGCTACCGCGTGCTCTACCTGGTCGCGGGCGTGATCGGGCTGGCCGGGGCGGTGCTGGTGGGCCGGGTCCGGGGCGTGGACTGAGGCCCGGCCGCCCGCCGTCGCCGCGGGGCGGGCCCCGGGGCGACCGGGGCGGGGCGGCGGGGCCGCCGGGGCGGGGCGGCGCCGAAAAGCCCTACGGCGTTGTCACCGCACCGTCGTACCCTGGGAAGCGCGAGGCCGCCCTCAGCTGTGCGGCCGTGACGAGGAGGAATCGCAGGCGTCGAGCGCCGGCCCATGACTCAGACACCCGCAGCCAAAACCCCCGCGCAGGGGCAGGCGAGAGCACAGTTCACCGTCCCCGCCCAGCACCCCATGGTGACCGTGCTGGGTTCCGGCGACTCCCTCCTGCGCGTGATCGAGAAGGCCTTCCCGGGGGCCGACATCCACGTCCGGGGCAACGAGATCAGCGCGGTCGGCGACCCGTCGGACGTCGCCCTGATACAGCGCGTGTTCGACGAGATGATGCTGGTGCTCCGCACCGGGCAGCCGATGACGGAGGACGCAGTGGAACGCTCGATCGCCATGCTCAAGGCGAGCGAGAACGGGGAGAGCGACGGCCAGGAGACCCCGGCCGAGGTGCTGACGCAGAACATCCTGTCCTCGCGTGGCCGCACCATCCGCCCCAAGACGCTCAACCAGAAGCGGTACGTCGACGCGATCGACAAGCACACGATCGTCTTCGGCATCGGCCCCGCCGGTACCGGCAAGACGTACCTGGCCATGGCCAAGGCGGTACAGGCCCTGCAGTCCAAGCAGGTCAACCGCATCATCCTGACCCGCCCCGCGGTCGAGGCCGGCGAGCGCCTCGGCTTCCTGCCGGGCACGCTCTACGAGAAGATCGACCCCTACCTGCGCCCGCTGTACGACGCGCTGCACGACATGCTCGACCCGGACTCGATCCCGCGGCTCATGGCGGCGGGAACCATCGAGGTGGCGCCGCTGGCCTACATGAGGGGCAGAGCGCAACCAACCTTCACCAACGTCCTGACCCCGGACGGCTGGCGGCCAATGGGAGACCTTCAAGTCGGCGACCTGGTCATCGGCTCCAATGGCGAGCCGACTCCGGTCCTCGGCGTCTACCCGCAGGGCGAAAAAGACATCTACCGCGTCACGGCCCAGGACGGCTCCTGGACCCTGTGCTGTGGCGAGCACCTCTGGACCGTGCGTACGGCCTCCGACAAGCGCCGGAACAAGCCATGGCGGGTTCTGGAGACGCAGGAGATGATCGGCAACCTGCGCGCAGCGCACGCCCGCCGCTACGAGCTGCCGATGCTCACTGCTCCGGCGTGCCTCCCGCAGCGCGAGGTCCCGATGGACCCGTACGCGCTCGGGTTGCTCCTCGGCGACGGCTGCCTGACCGGTTCCACCACACCCTCGTTCGCAACGGAGGACCCCGAGCTGGCAGCGGCGCTGGAGGCGGCCCTTCCGGGAATGTCGGTACGGCATCGTGGTGGACCGGACTACGTCCTCAATCGGATCAAGGCTCCGGGGGACGTGATCACCCTGGAAAATCCAGTCACGGGCGTTCTGCGCAAGCTGGACCTACTGCGCACCCGCTCGCACACCAAGTTCGTCCCCGACGACTACCTGTACAACTCGGCCGACGTACGGCTGGCCGTTCTCCAGGGGCTGCTCGACTCGGACGGCGGTCCGGTCACCCAGAGGAACCGCACCTGCCGGATTCAGTACACGACGACATCCATCCTGCTCCGCGACGACGTGGTCTCTCTCGTGCGGTCTCTGGGCGGTGTCGCATACAGCCGTCGTAGGGCCGCTGAGGGTCGCAAGCCGGGCCGGGCCAAGGAACGGGAGGTCGCGAACCGGCGTGACGCCCACATCGTCGACATCCGCCTCCCCGAAGGCATCGAGCCCTTCCGCCTGGCCCGCAAGCGCGACACGTACCACGCGGAGGGGGGCGGCGGGCGCCCGATGCGGTTCATCGACAGCATCGAGCCCGCGGGCCGCGAGGAATGCGTCTGCATCCAGGTGGCGGCCGAGGACTCCCTGTACGTCACGCAGGACTACCTGCTGACGCACAACACCCTGAACGACGCGTTCATCATCCTGGACGAGGCGCAGAACACCAGCCCCGAGCAGATGAAGATGTTCCTCACCCGGCTCGGCTTCGACTCGAAGATCGTCATCACGGGTGACGTCACCCAGGTGGACCTGCCGAGCGGCACCAAGTCGGGTCTGCGGCAGGTGCAGGACATCCTGGAGGGCGTCGAGGACGTCCACTTCTCCCGGCTCTCGTCGCAGGACGTCGTACGGCACAAGCTGGTGGGCCGTATCGTCGACGCGTACGAGAAGTACGACAGCACGCACGGCACCGAGAACGGCGGCGTGCCCAAGGGCGGCGGCCGGTCCAGGACCGCCGGTCACGGGCACGGGCACAAGGGGAAGTAGACCAGCACGACCATGTCGATCGACGTCAACAACGAGTCCGGAACCGAGGTCGACGAGCAGGCGATCCTCGACATCGCCCGCTACGCACTCGCGCGGATGCGCATCCACCCGCTCTCCGAACTGTCGGTGATCGTCGTGGACGCCGACGCCATGGAGCAGCTGCACATCCAGTGGATGGACCTGCCGGGGCCGACGGATGTCATGTCCTTCCCGATGGACGAGCTGCGTCCGCCGGGCAAGGACGACGACGAGCCCCCGCAGGGTCTGCTCGGCGACATCGTGCTGTGCCCGGAGGTCGCCGCCAGGCAGGGCGCCGAGGCTCAGACGCGGCACTCCATGGACGAGGAGCTCCAGCTGCTCACCGTCCACGGCGTGCTGCACCTGCTCGGCTACGACCACGAGGAGCCCGACGAGAAGGCCGAGATGTTCGGTCTCCAGGCGGCGATCGTGGACGGCTGGCGTGCGGAGCGGGGCCTTCAGGGCCCGTCCCCGGCGCCGACCGTCTCGTAACCGGCGATGAGTCCGCAGATCGTCGTCGGCGCGGTCGCCCTGGTCGTCGTCGCCTGGCTCGCCGCCTGCGCGGAGGCGGGCCTCGCGCGCGTCTCCGGCTTCCGCGCCGAGGAGGCCGTGAAGTCCGGCCGCCGGGGCGGCGCCAAGCTGGCCCAGGTCGCCGCCGACCCGACCCGCTATCTGAACGTGGCCCTGCTGGTCCGCGTCGCCTGCGAGATGGCGGCGGCCTCGCTGGTCACCTACGCCTGCCTGGAGTCGTTCTCCGGCACGGCCGAGGCCCTGGTGGTCGCCATCGCGGTCATGGTCCTCGTGTCGTACGTCGCCGTCGGCGTCTCCCCACGCACCATCGGCCGCCAGCACCCGCTGAACACGGCCACCGTGGCGGCGTACGTGCTGGTGCCGCTCGCCCGGATCATGGGCCCGATCCCCTCGCTGCTGATCCTCATCGGCAACGCGCTCACCCCGGGCAAGGGCTTCAGGCGCGGCCCGTTCGCCTCGGAGGCCGAGCTGCGCGCGCTGGTCGACCTGGCCGAGCGGGAGTCGCTGATCGAGGACGACGAGCGCCGGATGGTGCACTCGGTCTTCGAACTCGGGGACACGCTGGTGCGGGAGGTCATGGTGCCGCGCACCGACCTCGTCGTCATCGAGCGGTACAAGACCATCCGCCAGGCCCTCACGCTGGCGCTGCGCTCCGGTTTCTCGCGGATCCCGGTCACCGGGGAGAACGAGGACGACGTCGTCGGCATCGTGTACCTGAAGGACCTGGTGCGGCGCACGCACATCAGCCGGGACGCGGAGAGCGACCTGGTGTCCACGGCGATGCGCTCGGCCGTCTTCGTGCCGGACACGAAGAACGCCGGTGACCTGCTGCGCGAGATGCAGAAGGAACGCAACCACGTCGCGGTCGTCATCGACGAGTACGGCGGCACGGCCGGGATCGTCACCATCGAGGACATCCTGGAGGAGATCGTCGGCGAGATCACCGACGAGTACGACCGTGAGCTGCCCCCGGTGGAGGACCTGGGCGAGGGCCGCCACCGGGTCACCGCCCGCCTCGACATCACCGACCTGGGCGAGCTGTACGGCCTGGAGGAGTACGACGACGAGGACGTGGAGACGGTCGGCGGGCTGCTCGCCAAGGCGCTCGGCCGGGTCCCCATCGCCGGGGCCTCGGCTCTCGTCGAACTGCCCGACGGGCGGGCGCTGCGGCTGACCGCGGAGTCCGCCGCGGGCCGCCGGAACAAGATCGTGACGGTGCTGGTGGAGCCGGTGGAGCCGGCCGAGGAGGGTGAGGACCCCGAGTGACGCCCCAGGAGCTGCGCGCCCTGTGCCTGTCCTTCAACGCGGCCGTGGAGGACTTCCCCTTCAACCCGGAGACCTCCGTCTTCAAGGTCATGGGCAAGCTGTTCGCGCTGACGGCGCTGGACGCGCGGCCCCTGACCGTCAACCTCAAGTGCGACCCCGAGGACGCGGCCCGGCTGCGCGGGGAGCACCCGGGGCTGGTCGTCCCCGGCTGGCACATGAACAAGCGGCACTGGAACACGGTCACGGTCGACGGCGAGCTCCCGGACCGGCTGGTCCGGGAGCTGGTCGAGGACTCCTACGACCTGGTGGTGGCCGGGCTGCCGCGTGCCGAGCGGCTCCGCCTCGACCGCCCCTGAGGCGTCCGGGGCCATCGGGAGCCGCGCGGCCGCTCAGGCCGCCGGGCCCTCCGCGGCCTTCCGGCCGCGCAGGCCCAGTCCCACCAGCACCGCCGCCGCCAGCACGATCACCGCGTCCAGGGTGAGCACGGTGTGGACACCGGCGAGCAGGTCGTCGGAGGTGGTGGCCAGCACGCCCAGCAGCGGGATGCCGACCGTGATGCCGACCTGCTGGGTGGAGGTGACCAGTCCGGTGGCCAGGCCCTGCTCCGCGTCGGGGACGCCCGAGGTGACGGTCAGACCGTAGGAGATGATCGCGCCCAGGTGGCACATGCTGGCCAGCGAGACGGCGGCGGTGGCCAGCCACACCGACCACGTGTGGGCGTCGAGGCCGATCAGCGCGGCGATCAGCGCGCCCTGCCCGGCCAGCGAGCCGACCAGCGTGCGGCGGGCGCCGAAGCGGCCGATGACCTTCGCGGCGTACGAGCCGGCGACCGCAGACAGCACGCCCTGCACCCCGAAGACGAGGCCGGTCTCGAAGGCCGACAGGTGCAGGATCTCCTGGAGGTACAGGGTCAGGGCGAAGACCACCGTCGACATCATCGAGAAGGTGACCAGGCCGCCCACGTTGCCCCAGGCGACCGTGCGGCGGCGCAGCATGGGCAGCGAGACCAGCGGGGCGGCGGAGCGGGACTCCACGACCACGAACGCGGTCAGCAGGGCGAGGCCCGCGAGCAGGGTCGCGATGACGTCGGCGCGGCCGAAGCCGTGGTCGGCGGCGGTGGACAGGGCGTAGATCAGCGAGAGCAGACCGGTGGTGACGGCGATCGCGCCGGGCACGTCCAGGCGCTGGCGGTCCGGGGTGCGCGACTCGGGCAGGAGGCCGGGGGCGAGCGGCAGCACGATCAGCGCGAAGACGGTGAGCAGCGCCATGGTGGAGCGCCAGCCGAGGGCGTCGGTGAGGACGCCGCCGGCGACCATGCCGACGGTGAAGCCCAGCGAGAGCAGGGTGCCGGAGATACCGAGGGCGCGGTCGCGGGCCGGGCCCTCGGGGAAGGTCGTGGTCAGCAGGGACATGCCGGTCGGCACGATCGCCGCCGCGCCCAGCCCTTGCAGCGCCCGCCCGGCCAGGAAGGAGGCGGGGTCCCAGGCGAGGGTGGCCAGCAGCGAGGAGGCGCCGAACAGGGCCAGGCCGGCCAGGAACAGCCTGCGTCGGCCGAACAGGTCGCCGACCCGGCCGAACAGCAGCAGGAAGCCGCCGGAGGGGAGCGCGAACGCGGTGACCGCCCACTGGAGCGCGGACCGGCTCATGCCGAGGTCGGTGCCCAGGTCCGGCAGGGCCACGTTCAGGACGGAGAAGTCCAGGGCGACCATGAACTGGGCCGCGCACAGGACGAAGAGGACCAGCCTGTCGCGCGTCGAGAGCCGGGGGGCGTCGGGTGCCGCCCGGCCGGGCCCGGCGGCGGGGGCGGGTGGAGTGGTCGTGGGTGAGGTGGTCGTGGTGGTGTCGATCGCCATGGGCAAGAGCTTCGTGCGGCCGGAATACCCGTGGGGAGTCGGCACTTATGGTGGTGGTGGCACCACCAGACAGCGCGAGGGGGAGCGGTACGTGCCCGAGACGGACGTGTTCAAGAGTCAGCGGCGGCGCGAGCTGCGCGAGTTCCTGATGAGCAGGCGGGCCCGGGTGACACCGGCCCAGGCGGGGCTGCCCGACGGCGGCGCCCGGCGGCGCACGCCCGGGCTGCGGCGCGAGGAGGTCGCCGTGCTCGCCGGGGTGGGCGCCTCCTGGTACCAGTGGCTGGAGCAGGGCCGGGACATCTCCGTCTCCCCGCAGGTCCTCGACGCGGTGGCCCGGGTGCTCCGGCTCGGCAACGCCGAGCGCCGCCACCTGTACCTGCTCGCCGGGCTGAACCCGCCCGCGCCCGAAGTGGCCCCGGACAAGCGGGACATGTGCGAGGGGCTGCGGCGGCTGATCGACACCTGGATGCCGTATCCGGCGCACATCATGGACCTGTACTACAACTGCGTGATGTACAACGACGCCGCCGCCGTGGTGCTGGGCATGCGCCCGGACATCACGCAGAACTGCCTCGTCGACTTCTTCACCGATCCGCTGTACCGCTCCCGCTCGCAGAGCTGGGAGCGCAACGCGCGCACGGTCGTCGCGCAGTTCCGCGCCGCGTGCGCCGCCCGTCCCGGCGACGAGGGGTACCGGGCGGTCCTGGCCCAGGTGTCGGAGGCCAGCGAGGAGTTCACCGCGCTGTGGGAGGAACGGGACATCGAGGAGCCGGGGCAGGTCCGCAAGGAGCTGGAGCACCCGCTGGTGGGCCTGCTGTGCGTGGAGTCGACGGCGATGAAGGTACCGGCCCGGCCGGACCTGACAGTGGTGCTGCACACGCCGCTGGACGAGGCGAACACCGCCTCGAAACTGGAGTGGCTGGCCTCGCCCGAGGGGCGGCGCGGGACGATGTACCCGGTGGCGGGGTGAGCCGTACGGCCGCCGGTGCGGCTCCGTATGCTCGGATCATGACCGACAGCAACGCGCTCGACCCCGAGGACCGCAAGATCGTCACCCTGGCCCGTTCGGTACGGGCCCGCAACGGCGTGCCGGAGGGCGCGGCGGTACGGGACGAGACGGGCCGGACCTACGCCGCCGGTTCGGTGCACCTCGCCTCGCTGAAGCTGAGCGCCCTGCAGACGGCGGTGGCGATGGCGGTGGCGTCGGGGGCGACGTCGCTGGAGGCGGCGGCCGTGGTCAGCGAGGCGGAAGGGATCGCGCCCGAGGACCTGTCCGCCGTGGGCGACCTGGGCGGGGCCGGGACGCCGGTGCTGCTGGCCGGGCCCGACGGCGCCGTGCGGCTGACCCGGCCGGCGGGTCCGGCGCAGTAGCCGCGGGGCGCCCGCCCACGCGCGGCGGTCGCGGGGCTGCTCGCGCCGGACGGCCGCGCGGCCCGGCGCAGGCTCAGAGCGCGTCGGGGCCGCGTTCGCCCGTCCGGACGCGTACGACCGTCTCGACCGGCACGGCCCACACCTTGCCGTCGCCGATCTTCCCGGTGCGTGCCGCGCGGACCACGGCGTCGACGACCGCTTCGGCGTCGGCGTCCTCGACGACCACCTCGATGCGGGCCTTCGGCACGAGGTCGACGCGGTACTCGGCGCCCCGGTACACCTCCGTGTGGCCGCGCTGACGGCCGTAGCCGCTCGCCTCGGTCACCGTCAGGCCCTGCACGCCCAGTTCCTGGAGCGCGGTCTTGACCTCGTCGAGGCGGTACGGCTTGACGATCGCGGTGATGAGCTTCATGCCTGGTGGCCGGCCTTCCGGGCGAAGGAGGTGACGGGGGACGCGCCGACGGGGGCGCCGTGCCCGAGGACCCCGTGATCGTAGGCCGTCTCGGCGTGCACCGTGAGGTCGAGACCGGTGTGCTCCTGCTCCTCGCTCGCCCGCAGTCCCATCACCTTGTCGAGCAGCTTGCCCAGGCCGTACGTCATCACGAAGGCGTACGCCGCGACGGCCGCCACCGCGAGCGCCTGCCTGCCCAGCGGGGCGAGCCCGCCGCCGTAGAGGAGGCCGTCCGTGCCGCCGGTCATCGCCTTGCACGCGAACAGGCCGATGAGCAGGGTGCCGACGATGCCGCCGACCAGGTGGACGCCGACGACGTCCAGGGAGTCGTCGTAGTTCAGCCTGAACTTCCAGCTCACCGCGTACGAGCACAGGCAGCCCGCGGCGAGGCCGACGGCCAGGGCGCCGAGCAGCGAGACCGTGCCGCAGGACGGGGTGATCGCGACCAGGCCGGCGACCGCGCCCGAGGCGGCGCCCAGGGTGGTGGGGTGCCCGTCGCGCCTGTTCTCCACGAGTAGCCAGCCGAGCAGGCCGGTGCAGCCCGCGGCGAGGGTGTTGAGGAAGACGGCCGCCGCCAGGCCGTTCGCGCCCATCGCCGAACCCGCGTTGAACCCGAACCAGCCGAACCAGAGCAGTCCGGCGCCGAGCATCACCATGGGCAGGTTGTGCGGGCGCATCGCGTCCTTCTTGAAGCCGAGGCGCGGGCCGAGGACCAGGCAGAGCGCGAGGCCGGAGGCGCCGGAGGTGATCTCGACGGGGAGGCCGCCCGCGAAGTCGAGCGCGCCGAGGCCCTGCCCGATCCAGCCGCCCGGGCCCCACACCCAGTGCGTGACGGGTGTGTACACGAGCAGCGTCCACACCGGGACCAGGACCAGCCAGGCGCCGAACTTCGCACGGTCGGCGACCGCACCGCTGATCAGCGCGGCCGTGATGATCGCGAAGGTGAGCTGGAAGGCGGCGAAGAGGAGGGTGGGGACGGTGCCGTGGACGTCGGCCGGGCCGATGCCCGCGAGGCCGGCCTCGCGCAGGCCGCCGATCAGGCCGCCGGCCGTATCGCCGCCGAAGACCAGGGAGTAGCCGCACAGCAGCCAGACCACGGTCACCAGGGCGATCGACACGAAACTCATCATCAGCATGTTGAGCACGCTCTTGGTGCGCACCATGCCGCCGTAGAAGAGGGCGAGGCCCGGGGTCATCAGGAGGACCAGGGCGGTGGCGGCGAGCAGCCAGGCGGTGTCGCCGGTGTCGGCAGGGGACGCGGCCAGGGTCACGGTGTCTCCAACGGTACGAGGGCTCGACCGAGGGTCACCGGTGCGCGTTTCCGGTCGCGTACGGGTGTGTTTCCGTGACGTTTCGTGTTGCGCGGGGGTTTCCGCCGCCTCACGGCGGGGGTGGACCGGGGCGGCGGCGCGGCGGGGTGAGGGCGGCCCGGGGCCGGGCGTGCGGCGGGGCGTCGTGGATCAGGGACAATGGGCGCCATGAGCGTTCGTACCCAGTCATCCGAGCAGTCCGCCGAGGCTGCCCACCGAGCCGGCTTCGCCTGTTTCGTGGGCCGCCCCAACGCGGGCAAGTCCACCCTCACGAACGCTCTGGTCGGGCAGAAGGTGGCGATCACCTCGAACCGGCCGCAGACGACCCGGCACACCGTGCGGGGCATCGTGCACCGGCCGGACGCGCAGTTGATCCTGGTGGACACGCCGGGGCTGCACAAGCCGCGGACGCTGCTGGGCGAGCGGCTGAACGACGTGGTGCGGGCGACGTGGGCCGAGGTCGACGTGATCGGTTTCTGCCTGCCGGCCGACCAGAAGATCGGGCCCGGCGACCGGTTCATCGCCAAGGAGCTGGCGGGGATCAAGAGGACGCCGAAGGTCGCGATCGTCACGAAGACGGACCTCGTGGACTCCAAGGCGCTCGCCGAGCAGCTGATCGCGATCGACCAGCTCGGCAAGGAGCTGGGGATCGAGTGGGCCGAGATCGTGCCGGTGTCGGCGACGGGCGGCCAGCAGGTGGAGCTGCTCGCCGATCTGCTGATCCCGCTGCTGCCGGAGGGACCCGCGCTCTACCCCGAGGGCGACCTGACCGACGAGCCCGAGCAGGTCATGGTGGCCGAGCTGATCCGGGAGGCTGCGCTGGAGGGGGTGCGGGACGAGCTGCCGCACTCCATCGCCGTGGTCGTCGAGGAGATGCTGCCGCGCGAGGACCGGCCGGCGGACAAGCCGCTGCTGGACATCCACGCGAACGTCTTCATCGAACGGCCCAGCCAGAAGGGGATCATCATCGGGCCGAAGGGGAAGCGGCTGAAGGACGTCGGGATCAAGTCCCGCAAGCAGATCGAGGCACTGCTGGGAACGCCGGTCTTCCTCGACCTGCACGTGAAGGTGGCCAAGGACTGGCAGCGCGACCCGAAGCAGCTGCGGCGACTGGGGTTCTGAGGGGTCTTCCTACGGGGGTGTGCCCGCGCTCCCGCCCGGGTCACGTGAACGGGCCGGCCGTCCCCCGCAGGGGAGCGGCCGGCCCGTCGGCCGTCCGGGGGTGGGGTCAGCGCAGCGCCCGCAGGGCCTTTTCCGCTCCCTTCGCGCCCAGTTTCACGAAGACCGGGGCCGTGCCCAGGGGGGTGGCGTAGGACGTCAGGGTCCGGTCGCCGTGGACGGTCCTGGCGTGGGCCACGTCGTACCAGGTGCCCGGGGGCAGGTGGACCGTGCGGGTGGGGGCGTCGGTGAGCTGGGGGGCCGCCAGGACCGCCGGGCCCAGCATCCACTCGTCGGTGATCGTGTAGGCGGCCTTGTCCTTCGGGAAGTCGAAGAACAGGGGGCGCATGATCGGGTCGCCGGTGCGCAGGGTCGCCTGGACCTGGTCCCAGATGTAAGGGGCGAGGCGGCCGTGGCGGGCGATCGCGGCGCGGTAGAGGTCGATGGTCTCCTGGTCGTAGACCACCTTCTTGCCGGTGGTGGGGTCGTTGGTGTCGACGGGTGACGTCGAGGCGTACATCAGGGGCATCAGGGACGCCGACTGGGCCCAGCGGACCAGGACCTGCTTGCTGGGGGCCGGCTGGCCGAGGGAGCCGCCGATCATGTCGGTGGTGACGAAGGGGTAGCCGATGGTGGAGATGGCGAGGTTCTGGGAGACGGAGGCCCGCAGGGAGTTCCAGCCGGTGCCCTTGTCCTCCTGCCGGGTGACGAACCCGGCCTGGTGGGCGGTGCTGTCCCAGTGGACGCGGATGCCGACGCCCTGGAGGTCGTACTCGTCGGCGAGCTGGGCGCCGAGCCGCTGGTAGTCGGTGGGCTTGTAGCCCTCGTGCGGGGCGCACTTCTCGTCGATGAAGCGGGTGTCGAACTTCAGGCCGTCGATGCCGTAGGTGCTCATGAGGGACTTCAGACGGCCCTCGTACCAGGCCTTGGCGTCCGGGTTGGCGAGGTCGACGATGCCCGCGGTGCCGTTCCACCAGGTGACCGTGCAGGGCTTGGCGGTGTCGGCGGCGGACTTGAGCAGGTAGCCGTGGTCGGCGGCGTACTGGTACTGGTCGGAGTCGAGGTTGATCCAGAGGGTGACCCAGAGACCGAAGTCGAAGCCGAGGTCGTGGATCTTCTTCGACATGGCCTTGGGGTCCGGGTAGGCCTTCGCGTCGAAGGTCATGTTCCCGTAGTTGGACTCCCACTTGTCGTCGAGCTGGAGCGTGTGGCCCCTGACGCCGTTGTCGTGCAGGTCCTGGGCGTAGTCGAGGAGTTTCGGCTGGTCCACGTGGGTGTAGAACTGCGCCCAGGAGTTCCAGACGGGCTCGGCGTACTGCCGGTAGGTGGCGTCGCTCTTCGCCGGCTTGCCGACGATGCCGATGTAGTCGCGGTAGACGTCCAGCGGCGTCGACTCGACGAAGACGGTCGCCTTGTAGGGGTCGGCGGACTCGACGTCGAAGCGGCCGAGGCCGTCCTTGTTCTGGTTGATGGCCACGTCCATGACGTGGCCGGTGTCCACGCGCAGACCGGTCGCGCGCGAGGTGTACCAGAAGGGGTCGACCATGTAGTACGACGCCGGGCCGAAGGCCGAGTGGACCACCTGGCCGCTGTCGAGGGGCCAGGGCTGGTCGGTGCCGGGGCCGCCCGCGGGGGTCTGGGCCTCGCCGTGGCCGTACCAGTGGCCGGCGGAGGAGAGGCCGTAGGCGATGCCGAGGCGGTCGGGGGCGGCCTGGCCGGTGACCTGCCAGTCGAGCTGGTAGCGGTCGGCGGCCGGCGTGAGGCGGGCCCGGACGGTGGCGCCGGGTGCCGTCGTCGCCGCGGTGAGGGTGAGGGTGCCGCCCCGCCAGGACCAGTCGGTCACGCGGGTGGCGTGCTGCCAGGTCCCGCCGGTGCGGAAGCGCAGGGCGCCCGTGTCGGCGGGGGCCGAGGCCAGGACGGTGGTGCCGGAGCGGCGGGTGGTGAAGGAGAGTTGAGCGGTCGTCACCTGGAGGCGGTAGCCGGGGGACGTACGGCTCGGCGGGACGGTCAGGGTCACCTCGTCCGGGGAGGAGGTGAGCCGGGGCGCGTGGGGGGCGGGAGCGGGGGCGGCCTGGGCCTGATCCTGCGCGGTCAGTCCGACGGGGAGGGCGAGGGCCAGGGCGAGGGCGGCTAGGAGCACTCTGGGTCTGCGGGAGGGTCTGCGCACGACGCTTGTCCTTCGACGGAGGGTCAGGCGGGAGCCATGGGTCAGGAAGTGCGATGCCCGTGCAAAATCATGCTTGATCCTGCGGATAATTGAGCAGCAAACGTCATCTGTCTGTCAATGGCGTGTCCGGACGCCCCGATCGGGGGTGGCCCGGGGCCGGGATTGTCCCGGGGGCCGGGAGTGTCCCGCGGCAGGGTGTCGTCCGTCAGGCGGACCTGCCGAAGCCGATGGTGGGTACGGCCCTGCGCCTGGGCCACGGCTCGACGCACGCCTCCGGGACCAGCCGCTCCAGGAAGGCGTACCGCCGCAGGGCCGCCGGGTCCTGGCCGGCCACCGACTGGACCCGGCGCCACCACGCGGCGATCTCCGACCAGCCCGGTGCCGACAGGGAGCCGCCGAACTCCTGCACCGAGAGCGCGGCGGTGAGGCCGGCGAAGGCGAGCCGGTCGGCCAGCGGCCACCCGGCCAGGCTGCCGGTGACGAACCCGGCCACGAACACGTCGCCCGCGCCCGTCGGGTCCAGGGCCTCGACCGCGATGGCCGGCACCTCGGCACTCTCCCCCGTGCGCCGGTCGACCGCGTAGGCGCCCTCCGCGCCGAGGGTGACCACCGCGACCGGCACGAACTCGGTCAGCGCGTGCGCCGCGGTGCGCGGGCAGTCGGTGCGCGTGTAGCGCATCGCCTCCTCGGCGTTGGGCAGGAACGCCTCGCAGTGCTCCAGGTCGGCGAGTCCCGCCAGGTCCCAGGCGCCGGTGTCGTCCCAGCCGACGTCCCCGAAGACGCGGGTCCCCGTGCGGGCGGCCTCCGCGATCCAGGGTGCCCGCCTGCCGGGGGTCAGGGAGGCGACGGCGGCCCGCGCGGGCGGCAGGCAGACGGGGCCGCCCTCCTGGAGCAGCACGTCTTCCGGCGGCGGCTCGTGGCCGTGCGAGACCATCGTGCGCTCGCCCTCGTACGCCATGGAGACGGTGACCGGGGAGTGCCAGCCGGGGACCGTGCGGGACGGCGAGAGGTCGATGCCCTCACCCTGTTCCAGGGCGTCCCAGCAGTACTCCCCGTAGTGGTCGTCGCCGAAGGCCGCCGCGAGGGAGGTGCGCAGGCCGAGGCGGGCGAGGGCGGTCGCCATGTTGGCCACACCGCCGGGGCTCGACCCCATCCCGCGCGCCCAGGACTCCGTGCCGCGCACCGGGGCGGAGCCGAGGCCGGTGAAGATGATGTCGAGGAAGTCCGTTCCCGTGAGGTAGACGTCCCAGGGCGGGTCGTGCACGGTGCGCAGGGCGGCCAGCGGGTCGACCTGCGGGGCGGCGTGGGCGTGCGGCGCCCCGACGACGTACTCCCGGTCGCGGGGGTACTCGCGGTCCTCAGGGGACTCCTGCTGCCCCCTTGGGCGCTCCTGCCCCCTCGGGCGCTCGTGCTCCCTCGGGTACTCCTGCCCCTTCGGATACTCCGGTCCTTCTCCGGCGGGCGTGCTGGACGCGGTCACGGTGCGCTCCCCTGGCATGGTGCGGATCAGGCCAGTGTGCACCACTTCGCCCACCCGGCGGGGCGGTCGCGCCGGGTGGGGCGGCACCTCGGGAAGTCCGCGCCCCTCACCAGCGGGGCACCGCCGGGGTCGTCCACTGCGGGTCCGTGATCCGCATGGCCGCCGCGTCGTCACGGTCCCGCAGGGAGCCGTCGTCCGCCAGCCACCGCCGGTGCAGGAACGCCAGCTTCTCCCGGTCGAGTTCGACACCGAGTCCGGGCCCCTCCGGTACGGCGACGCGGCCGCCGGTGAAGGTGAGCCGCTCGGTGAGGACGTCCTCCGCCTGCCAGGGATAGTGGGTGTCGCAGGCGTGATGGAGGTCCGGGACCGTCGCGGCGACGTGGGTCATCGCGGCGAGGCTGATGCCCAGGTGGGTGTTGGAGTGCATGGACACTCCCACCCCGAAGGCGCGGCAGACGGCGGCGAGTTGCCCGGTGTTGCGCAGTCCGCCCCAGTAGTGGTGGTCGCAGAGCACGACCTGCACGGCGTCCTTCGTGAACGCCTCCCGTATCTCGGCGAACGTCGTCACGCACATGTTGGTGGCCAGCGGCACCCCCGTCCGCCGGGCGACCTCGGCCATGGCGGGCGTGCCGAGCGCGGGGTCCTCCAGGTACTCCAGGACGTCCCCCAGCTCCTGCGCCACCCTCAGCGAGGTGGCGACGGACCAGGCGCCGTTGGGGTCGAGCCGCAGCGGGCGGCCGGGGAACGCCCCGGCCAGCGCGCGCACGGCGGCGATCTCCTCGTCCGGCGGGAACACGCCGCCCTTCAGCTTGAAGGACGTGAACCCGTACCGCTCCTCGAACCGCCGGGCCTGCGCGACGACTTGGGCCGGTTCGACGGCGGCGCCCCAGTCGTCCTGCTCGCAGGGCACGCCCGCCGGATGCGCGGCCCACCTGTAGAACAGGTACGCGCTGTACTCGACGCTGTCGCGCACCTTGCCGCCGAGCAGTGCGTGCACGGGCAGCCCGAGCGCCTTGCCGAGCGCGTCCAGGCAGGCGACCTCGAACCCGGAGACGACGGACAGGCGCAGTTTGCCGGCGGTCTGCACGCCGCGCAGGCCACCGACGTCCACGGCGTCCTCGACGCGGGAGGCGTCGACAGCGACCTCGTCCGCGAGCGTGAACAGGCCGTTGAGGTCACTGAGCTGACGCCCCTTCAGGCGCTCGGCGAACGGCCTGGCCAGCTCCAGGTACTTGGTGTCGCCGTACGTCTCGCCCACCCCTGTCGTCCCGTCGGCCGTGACGACCTCCACGACCAGCCGGGGCGTGTACGGCTGGTGCACGCCCTGGGTGTTCAGCAGGGGCGGGTCGGCGACCAGGATCGGCGTCAGGCGCACCTCGGTGATGGTGAGGTCGAGCAGGGTCCTCCGGCCGGCGACACTCACGCTCTCGTCTCCCTCTGTAGATGCCATCCACGTATGGAGATGGAGATTAGATAGCCGAACGGGAGGCGTCAATGGCTGGGCATCCGCCCACCGCCCCTCCCCTCCCCTCCCCCGGCCCGGTCTACGATCGGCGCATGTCGGAGACCGGGGGCGCCGCGGGCGGCGTACGCGAGGTGAAGTCGGCGGCGCGGACGGTCGAACTGCTCGAACTGCTCGCCGCGCGCGGGGGCCGCCCCGCCCGCTTGCAGGAGCTGGCCGACGCGCTGGGCGCGCCGCGCAGCTCCATGTACGCCCTGCTCCAGACCCTCGTCTCCCGCCGCTGGGTGCGCACGGACGTCACCGGCTCGCTCTACGGCATCGGCATCCACGCCCTGCTCACCGGCACGGGTTACCTGGACTCCGACCCCCGGGTCGGGCTGGTGAGGCCGTACCTGGACGAGGCGTCCGAGGCGCTGGGCGAGACGATCCACCTGGGGCGGCTGGACGGGCGGGACGTGGCGTACCTGGCGACGCGGGAGTCGCACGAGTACCTGAGGACGATCAGCAGGGTGGGGCGGCGGCTGCCCGCGCACGCGGGCGCGCTCGGCAAGGCGCTGCTCGCCGAGCGCGCCGACGCCGACCTTCCCGACGGCCCGTACGAGGCGCTGACCGCGCACACCCGCACGGACCGGGACGCCCTGGCGGCCGATCTGGCGCGGGTGCGGGAACGCGGCTACTCGGTCGACCGGGAGGAGAGCGTCCCCGGCATCGCCGGCTTCGGCTTCGCCCTGCGCTACGACACTCCGGCGCTGGACGCGATCAGCTGCTCGGTGCCGGTGGCCCGGCTCACCCCGGCCCACGAGGAGCGGATCGTCACGGTGATGCGCGGGATCAGGGCCGGGATCGAGGCCGCCGCTCCCGGCGCGGGCGGCGCGCCGCACTGGCGCTGAGCACTCCGCCCTGGGGCCTACGGGCCCATGGCCCCCGGGCCCGCGGGCCCGGGGTTCCGCGGAAGGAGCCTCCGGTCCCGCGGAAGGAGGGGCCTACGGGAACTCGTACGCCTCCACCTCGGCGAGGTAGCGACGGCGCCGCTCCTCGTCGTCCTCCAGGAAGGAGGCGAGGAAGGAGTTGCGGGCCAGTTCGCGCAGCCGGTCCTCGCTCAGGGCGAGGGCGCGGTGGACCGCGTCGAAGTTGTCGCCGGCGTAGCCGCCGAAGTAGGCCGGGTCGTCGGAGTTGACCGTGCACAGCAGGCCCGCCTCCAGCATGGCGGGCAGCGGGTGGCCGGCGAGGGTGTCGACGGTGCGCAGCCGGACGTTGGAGAGCGGGCACAGGGTCAGCGGGATCCGGTCGCGGACCAGGCGGGCGACCAGCGCGGGGTCCTCCATGCAGCGCAGGCCGTGGTCGACGCGCTCCACGCCGAGCACGTCCAGGGCCTCGGTGATGTACTCCGGCGGGCCCTCCTCCCCCGCGTGCGCCACGCGCCGCAGCCCGAGCGCGGCGGCCGTCTCGTACACCTCGCGGAACTTGGCCGGCGGGTGCCCGACCTCGGCCGAGTCGAGTCCGACGCCGGCGATCCGGTCCAGGTACGGCCGGGCGGCCTGAAGGGTCTCCAGGGCCGACTCGGCGGACTCGTCGCGCAGGAAGCACAGGATCAGCCGGGTGGAGACGCCGTGCCTCTCCTCGCTGCGGCCGAGCGAGCGCCACAGTCCCTCGACGACGGTGTCCATGCTGACGCCCCGCGCGAGGTGGGCCTGCGGGTCGAAGAAGATCTCCGCGTGCCGCACGCCCTGCGCGGCGGCCCGCGCGAGGTAGGCGTCGGCGAGGTCCGCGAAGTCCCGCTCGGTGCGCAGGACGGCCATCAGCTCGTAGTACAGGTTCAGGAAGGACTGGAGGTCCTTGAACCGGTAGGCCTCGCGGAGCGCGTCGGTGTCCTCGTACGGGAGTTCCACACCGTTGCGCGCGGCCAGCTCGAAGGCCAGCTCGGGTTCCAGGGTGCCTTCGATATGGAGGTGCAGTTCAGCTTTGGGCAGGGGCATCGAAGAATCCTACGGCTCTTTCACCGGCGTTTCGGGACCGGCACCCGCAGCAGGTCGTGGGCCACGGTCAGTTCGCCCTCGAATCCGGCCGCCCGCGCCTGCCGTTCGAACTCCTCGGGTTCTGTGTAGCGCTGGCTGAAGTGGGTGAGGACGAGGTGCCGTACGCCCGCGTCCCGGGCCACGCGGGCGGCCTGGGCGGCGGTCAGGTGACCGTGCTCGACGGCGAGCGGCTCGTCCTCGTCGAGGAACGTCGACTCGATGACCAGCAGGTCGCAGCCGTCCGCGAGCGCGTGCACGCCCTCGCAGAGCCGGGTGTCCATGACGAACGCGAACCGCTGCCCGCGCCGCACCTCGCTCACCGCCTCCAGCGGCACCCCGCCGAGGGACCCCTCGCGCTGGAGGCGGCCCACGTCCGGGCCGGTGATCCCGTGCGCGGCAAGCCGGTCGGGCAGCATGCGGCGGCCGTCGGGTTCGGTGAGCCGGTAGCCGTAGGACTCGACGGGGTGGGAGAGGCGGCGGGCTTCCAGGGTGTACGCCGGGGTCACGGCGAGGGGGCCGTCGGCGTCGACGGGGGCCTCGGTGAGGGCGACCGTCTCGCGGTAGGCGGTGGCGTACCGCAGGCGGTCGAAGAAATGCTCGCCGGAGCGCGGGTAGTGCGCGGTGATCTCGTGCGGGACCTGGTCGAGGTTGATCCGCTGGATCACTCCGGCAAGGCCCAGGGAGTGGTCGCCGTGGAAATGGGTGACGCAGATCCGGTTCAGGTCGTGCGCGGCGACCCCGGCGCGCAGCATCTGCCGCTGGGTGCCCTCGCCGGGGTCGAACAGGATGCCCTCGCCGTCCCAGCGCAGCAGGTAGCCGTTGTGGTTGCGGTGCCGGGTCGGGACCTGGCTCGCGGTGCCGAGGACGACGAGTTCACGGACGGACACGGGACCCTACCCGGGGGGCCACTGCAGGCCGCGGCCGCCGAGGAGGTGCGCGTGGGCGTGCCAGACGGTCTGGCCCGCGCCGGCGCCCGTGTTGAAGACGGTGCGGTAGCTCTCCAGCTTCTCCTCCTCGGCGACGGCCTGGGTCTCGCGCAGGACGTCGGCGGCGAGCTGGGGGGCGCCCGCGGCGAGGGCGGCGGCGTCCTTGTAGTGCGCCTTGGGGATCACCAGGATGTGGGTGGGCGCCTGGGGGTTGATGTCGCGGAAGGCGACGGTCGTGTCCGTCTCGCGGACGAGCGTCGCGGGGACCTGACCCGCGACGATCTTGCAGAACAGGCAGTCGTCCTGGGGTTCCCCTGCCATGCGCGTGCGCTCCTTCGGGCCGGTGAGCTGGTACGGGGCATCGTAGTCGGTCGGCTGCGGGCCGGTGGGCGGCCGGCCCGCAGCCCCGGTCCTCAGGCGGGAAGGTCCGGCGGCGTCTTGGCGGGTGTCGACTCCAGCGCCTCCAGGGCCAGCCTGATCGCCTCGTCGAGTTGGGGGTCGCGGCCCGCCGCGTGGTCCTGCGGGCGCTGGACGACCTCGACGTCCGGGTCCACGCCGTGGTTCTCCACGTCCCAGCCGTAACCCTCCAGCCAGAACGCGTACTTGGGCTGGGTGATCAGCGTGCCGTCGACCAGGCGGTAGCGGCTGTCGATGCCGATGACGCCGCCCCAGGTGCGGGTGCCGACGACCGGGCCGATGCCCAGCGCCTTGATCGCCGCGTTGACGATGTCGCCGTCCGAGCCGGAGAACTCGTTGGCGACGGCGACGACGGGGCCGCGCGGCGCGTCCCGCGGGTAGCTCTCCGGCCGCATGCCGCGCGGCAGGTCCCAGCCGACGATCCGCCGGGCCAGCTTCTCCACCACGAGCTGGGAGGTGTGGCCGCCGCGGTTCTCCCGCACGTCCACGACCAGGCCCTCGCGGGCCACCTCGACGCGCAGGTCGCGGTGGATCTGGGCCCAGCCGGGCGCCTGCATGTCGGGCACGTGCAGGTAGCCCAGCCTGCCGCCGGACTTCTCGTGCACGTAGGCCCGGCGGTCGGTCACCCAGGCGTGGTAGCGCAGCGGTTCCTCGTCGGCGAGGGGCACCACGACCGCGTGCCGCACGTCCCCGCCGCCGGCGGGCGAGACCGTCAGCTCGACGGGCTTGCCGGCCGTGCCGACCAGCAGCGGGCCGGGGCCGGTCACCGGGTCGACGGGCCGGCCGGCGACCGCGAGGACGGCGTCCCCGGGGCGGAGGGCGACGCCGGGCGCGGCGAGCGGGGAGCGGGCGTGCGGGTCCGAGGTCTCCGAGGGCAGGATGCGGTCGATGCGCCAGCTGCCGTCCTCGTGCCGGGAGAGGTCCGCGCCGAGCAGGCCCTGGCGGGCGCCGTCCCCGAAGGCGCCGAACGGAGTGATGTAGGCGTGCGAGGTGCCGAGTTCGCCGTGCACCTCCCACAGCAGGTCCACGAGGTCGTCGTGGGTGGCGAGGCGGTCCAGGACGGGCCGGTAGCGGTCGAGGACGCCGTCCCAGTCGACGCCGCTCATGTCGGCGCGCCAGAAGTTGTCCCGCATGATGCGGCCGGTCTCCTCGAACATCTGCCGCCACTCGGCGGCCGGGTCGACGTACTGGCGCACCCGGCCGAGGTCGACGGTGATGTTGGAGTCGCTGTCCTCGTCGCCGGAGGCCCGCCGGTCGCTGGGGACCACCCTGAGCTTGCCGTCGGACCACAGCAGGACGCGCTTGCCGTCGCCGCTGACCTCGAAGTGGTCGGCGTCGGCGGCCAGGTGCTCGATGCGCTGCTGGGCGAGGTCGTAGCGTTCCAGCTCGGTCTTCGGGTCGGGGTCCTCGGGGGTGGCGCGGGAGGCGCCGAGGACGCCGGTGACCGGGTGGCGCAGCCACAGCACGCCGTCTCGGGCGGCGCGCAGGTTGGAGTAGCGGGCGGCCTCGACCGGGAAGGGCACGATGCGGTCGGCGAGTCCTTCGAGGTCGATGCGGGTGGCCGGGGCGCCCTCGCTGTCCGGGGTCTCGTCCTTGTCGGCGGCCTCGAAGGGGCGGCCGTGGCGCTGCGGGCCGAACGGGGACGGTGTCGTCGCGGCCAGCGTGATCAGGTGCGGGCGGGAACTCTCCACGAACGCCAGGTCGAAGACGTGCTCGTCGTAGACCGGGTCGAAGGAGCGGTGGGAGAGGAAGGCGAGGTGCTTGCCGTCCAGGGTGAACGCGGGCGCGTAGTCCTGGAAGCGCAGCGGGGTCGCCTCGGTGACCGACAGGTCGGTGGTGTGGGCCAGGCGGAGCTGGCTGAGCGGGCTCGGGCCCGGGTGGGACCAGGCGAGCCAGGCCGAGTCGGGCGAGAACGCGAGACCGGTGACGTCGCCGTTGTCGCTGCGGTCGACCTCGCGGACCTCGCCGCTCTCGCGCTCGACGAGCAGCAGCCGTCCGTCGTGGGCTGCGACGGCGGCACGGCTGCCGTCGGGCGACATGGCCAGTTCCAGGACCCGGCCGAGCTGCCCCGCAGCCAGCCGGCGCGGGGTGGCGCCGGGGGCGAGGCCGGTGGCGGGCGCGAACTCCAGCGCGTCGTCGCCCTCGGCGTCGGTCACCCACACCACCCACTCCTCGCCGTCGGCGCGGAAGGTGCGGGGCAGCCGGGTGCGGACGCCGGGTTCGGCGGCGAGCGCGCGGGCCGGGCCCGAGCGGTGGGTGACCCAGTGGACGGCGCCGCGCACGGCCACGGCGCTGCCGCGGGCGGTGTGGTCGGGGGCGGCGGAGCCGAACCAGCGGCCGGCGTCGACCGGGTACGGCTGGAGGTCCACGCGCGGCCCGCCGAGCCGGATGTCGAGGCGGCGCGGTTCGGCGCCGTCGAGGTCGTCCAGGAGCCAGAGTTCACCGGCGCTCGCGTACACGACCCGGGTGCCGTCGGTGGCGGCGTGCCGGGCGTAGAAGCCTCCCCCGCTCTCGGCTTCGCTCGAGCGGGAGGTGCCCCCATGGGGCGTGTGGCGGCGCAGGTCGGAGCCGTCGGCCTGCGACGAGTACAGCGCGCCGGTGCCCTCGTGGTCGGAGAGGAACGCGATCCTGTCGCCCACCCACAGCGGGTACTCGATGTTGCCGTCCAGGTCGGCGTGGAGCCGGACGAACTCCCCCGTGTCCTCCGGGTCGATCCACAGCTTGCCTGCCGTGCCGCCCCGGTACCGCTTCCACCAGGCGGCCTCGCGGCCCATCGGCGCGGACAGCAGCACGGTGTGCGGCCCGTACGCGATGTCGCCGACCGGGCCGTAGGGCAGGGTGGTGGCCTCGGTGCCGTCGAGCGGGACGGCGCGGGCCCAGCTGCGGCGCAGGCTGGCCTGGCCCTGGGTGCTGATCGCGAGGACCTCGCCGCCGGAGGTCCAGCCCCGCACCTGGGTGCGCCAACTCCCCCAGTGCGTCAGGCGCTTGGCGGGACCGCCGGCGACCGGCGCCGCGTGCACCTCGGGGGCGCCGTCGCGGGTGGAGGTCCAGGCGAGGGTGGTGCCGTCGGGCGAGATGCGCGGGTGGTTCACCGGCACGTTGTCGGCGCTGACCCGCCAGGCCCGGCCGCCGTCCAGCGGCGCGAGCCACACGTCGTCCTCGGCGGTGAAGGCGACCAACTCCCCGTGCAGGTGCGGAAACCGGAGATACGCAGACGGTACGGTCGATGCAGACGATGCGGACTGAGTCACCCGATCACCCTACGCAGCGCCCGCGGTCACGGACAGGGGTCCGGATCACTTCGGGATCACTTCGCGGCCCGCGCGTCGCCTGCCTTTCCGGCGTGTTCGCCCTGCCGCCGCCGTCGGAGCGGGCCGCGTGTCCGGGCCGGTGCGCCGGAGCGCGTGCGGCCACCTGCGCGCCGTGCGCGCCCGCACACCGTCAGGAGCTCAGCAGCAGCCACTCCTGGAGTTCCACGAGGTTGCCCTCGGGGTCCTTCAGGTGGGCGACGCGCATGCGGTCCGTCATCGGAGCCGGGCCGTGCAGCACGGTCGCGCCGCGCTCGGTGATCTGTGCGCAGTAGGCGTCCAGGTCGTCCACGCGCAGCACCACCAGCGAGCGGTGCCCGGTGACGGTTTCGCCCAGCTCGCCCAGCACCCCGGCCATCATCGCCCGGTCCTGGAGGGCGATGCCCGCGGAGCCGGTGGCGGGGCTGAACTTCTCGTACGGTCCCCGCACCGCACCGGACTGCGGCTTGAGGCCGAGCACGTCGGCGTAGAAGCGGTAGGAGGCGGCGAAGTCGGTGACGAGGAGCCGTACTTGGGCGAGTTCCACGGTGTTTGCCCCTGGCGCGGTCAGGACCAGCGGCCGGTGCGGCCCAGGAGCAGGGCCGCGGCCGCGGTGCCGGCGGTCGATGTACGCAACACAGTAGGACCCAGTACGTAGGGCTTGGCGCCGGCCTCGGCGAACAGCGCCAACTCCTCGGGACAGACGCCGCCTTCGGGGCCCACGACCAGCACGATCTCGCCGCGGTCGGGGAGTTGGGCGGTGGCCAGCCGCTCCTCGCCGCTCTCGTGGAGCACGGCGGCGAAGTCCGCCGCCGCGAGGAGCGCGGCGACCTGCTTGGTCGTCGCGGCGTCCCCGACCTCGGGGAAGCGGACCCGGCGGGACTGCTTGCCGGCCTCGCGGGCGGTGGCCCGCCATTTGCCGAGCGCCTTGAGCCCCCGCTCGCCCTTCCACTGGGTGATGCAGCGGGAGGCGGCCCAGGGCACGATCGCGTCGACGCCGACCTCCGTCATGGTCTCCACGGCCAGCTCGCCGCGGTCGCCTTTGGGGAGGGCTTGGACGACGGTGATACGGGGCGACCGCGGGGGTTCCTCGGTCACCTCGTCCAGGCGCACGACGAGCCGGTCCTTGCCCTCGGCGGCGGTCACCTCTCCCTCGGCCCACCGCCCGGCGCCGTCCGTGAGCACGACCCGCTCACCGGGCTGGAGCCGCTTCACCGAGACGGCGTGCCGTCCCTCGGGGCCGTCCAGCACGCACTGCCCCTGCCCGTCGTCCAGTCGGTCGACCACGAACACCGGCGCCGTCATCGCGGGTCGCCTCCGGTCGAGGGGTACGCCGACAACGCTGTCCTGGCGGCATCCAGTTCGGCCGCCAGTACCGCCACCAGCTCCCCGGCGGGCAGCGCGCGGGCCATGCGGTGGCCCTGGCCCGCCCACAGCGCCATGCCCTGCGGGTCGCCCGCCTTCGCGGCGGCCTTGCGCAGCGGCGAGGTGAGGTGGTGGACCTCCGGGTAGGCGGCGGGCGCGTACGGGCCGTGTTCGCGCACGAAACGGTTGACCAGTCCGCGGGCGGGCCGCCCGGAGAAGGCACGGGTCAGTTCCGTGTGCGGGAACAGCGGGTCGGTCAGGGCCTGCTTGTGCAGGGCGTTCGCCCCGGACTCGGGGGTGGCGAGGAACGCCGTGCCCAGTTGGGCGGCGCTCGCGCCGGCCGCGAGGACGGCGGCGATCTGGCTGCCGCGCATGATGCCTCCGGCGGCGATGATCGGCAGGTCCACGGCCTCGCGGAGCTGCGCGACCAGGGAGAGGACGCCGATGCCGGCGCCGTCGTTCTCCGGCTGGTCGCGGTGGGCGCCCTGGTGGCCGCCCGCCTCCACGCCCTGCGCGATCACGGCGTCCGCGCCCGCCCGTGCCACGGCCAGCGCCTCCTCGACGGTGGTCGCGGTGACCAGGGCGTACGTGCCGACGCGGTGCAGGGAGTCGACGACCTCGCGGGTGGGGACGCCGAAGTGGAAGGAGACCACCGGGACCGGGTCGTCCAGGAGGACGGCGAGTTTGACGTCGTAGCCGTCGTCCCGTCCGCAGTCGGTGTCGCCCAGCTCGGTCTCGTACCAGGTGGCCTCGCCGGCCAGTTGCTGGGCGTAGAGGTCGACGGCGCCGGATTCCGCGAGCTCCGGCTGGGGCATGAAGACGTTCACGCCGAAGGGGCGGCCGGTCAGCCCGCGCACCTGCTTGATCTCCTGGTACATGCCGTCCGCCGTCTTGTACCCGGCGGCCAGGAAGCCCAGCCCGCCGGCCTCGGACACCGCGGCGGCGAGCTGCGGCCCGGAGGGGCCGCCCGCCATCGGGGCCTGCACGATCGGATGGGGAAAGAGATCGGTCAGTGCGGACAATGCGGAGGACATGACCGCATGGTGTCACGTCCTGCGTACGGCTCCGAATCCGGGCGTCCTCCGGCATATGCCGAGGGCAGCCACCGACGTCGGCGGCTGCCCTGGGACGTGCATCGTGGCGACGCCTACCGGCTCAGCGCCCGTTGAAGGCGTCCTTCAACCGCGAGAACAACCCCTGCTGCCCCGGCTGACTGTGCCCGCCCGGGGGACGACCCCCGGACCCCCGGCACCAGGCGCCCGGCTCAACGCCCGTTGAACGCATCCTTCAACCGCGAGAACAACCCCTGCTGCCCCGGCTGGAACTGCCCCTGGGGGCGTTCCTCGCCGCGCAGTTCAGCCAGCTCGCGCAGCAGGCGCTCCTGCTCGGGGTCGAGCTTGGTCGGGGTCTGGACCTCGACGTGGACGATGAGGTCGCCCCGGCCGCCGCCGCGCAGGTGCGTGACGCCTCGGCCGTGCAGCGGGATCGACTGGCCGGACTGCGTGCCGGGCCGGATGTCGACCTCCTCCATGCCGTCCAGGGTCTCCAGCGGCACCTTGGTGCCGAGGGCCGCCGCGGTCATCGGGATGGTGACCGTGCAGTGCAGGTCGTCACCGCGCCGCTGGAAGGTCTGGTGCGGCAGTTCGTGGATCTCGACGTAGAGGTCGCCGGCCGGGCCGCCGCCGGGGCCGACCTCGCCCTCGCCTGCGAGCTGGATCCGCGTGCCGTTGTCCACACCGGCCGGGATCTTCACCGTCAGCGTGCGGCGGGCGCGGATGCGGCCGTCACCGGCGCACTCCGGGCACGGGGTCGGCACGACGGTGCCGAAGCCCTGGCACTGCGGGCAGGGGCGGGAGGTCATGACCTGGCCCAGGAAGGACCGGGTGACCTGCGAGACCTCACCGCGGCCGCGGCACATGTCACAGGTCTGCGCGGTGGTGCCGGGCGCGGCGCCCTCGCCGTTGCAGGTGGTGCAGACGACGGCCGTGTCGACCTGGATGTCCTTCGTCGTGCCGAAGGCAGCCTCGTCCAGCTCCACCTCCAGCCGGATCATCGCGTCCTGGCCCCGGCGGGTGCGCGAGCGCGGCCCGCGCTGCGACGCCGTGCCGAAGAACGCGTCCATGATGTCGGAGAAGTTGCCGAAGGAACCGGCCCCGAAGCCGCCGGCGCCGGCTCCGCCGGACTGCGAGAGCGGGTCGCCGCCGAGGTCGTAGACCTGCTTCTTCTGCGGGTCCGACAGCACCTCGTAGGCGGCGTTGATCTCCTTGAACCGCTCCTGGGTCTTCGGATCCGGGTTGACGTCCGGGTGCAGCTCGCGCGCGAGCCGACGGAACGCCTTCTTGATCTCATCCTGCGACGCGTCGCGGCGCACGCCGAGAACGGCGTAGTAGTCCGTGGCCACTTACGACTCCGCCAGGATCTGTCCGACGTACCGTGCCACTGCGCGTACCGCTCCCATCGTTCCCGGGTAGTCCATGCGGGTCGGTCCGACCACGCCGAGCTTGGCGACTGCCTCGCCGCCCGAACCGTAGCCCACCGACACGATGGACGTGGAGTTGAGTCCTTCGTGTGCGTTCTCGTGACCGATGCGCACGGTCATGCCCGGATCCTGTGTCTCACCGAGCAGCTTGAGCAGGACGACCTGCTCCTCCAGCGCCTCCAGGACGGGCCGGATGGTCAGGGGGAAGTCGTGTCCGAAGCGGGTGAGGTTGGCGGTGCCGCCGATCATCAGCCGCTCCTCGTTCTCCTCGACGAGGGTCTCCAGGAGGGCGGAGAGCACGGTGGCGACCGCCCCCCGGTCCTCCAGGTCGAAGCCGTCGGGGAGGTCCTCCACCAGCTGCGGCACGTCCGCGAAGCGGCGGCCCGCGACCCGGCTGTTCAGCCGCGCGCGCAGATCCGCCAGGGACGTCTCGCCGAAGGGCGCCGGACAGTCGATCATCCGCTGCTCGACCCGTCCGGTGTCCGTGATCAGCACGAGCATCACACGCGCGGGGGCGAGCGAGAGCAGTTCCACGTGCCGGACGGTCGAACGGGTCAGCGAGGGGTACTGCACCACGGCGACCTGCCGGGTCAGCTGCGCCAGCAGCCGCACCGTGCGGGCCACCACGTCGTCGAGGTCGACCGCGCCGTCGAGGAAGTTCTGGATGGCGCGCCGCTCGGGCGCGGTCATCGGCTTGACCCCGGCGAGCTTGTCGACGAAGAGGCGGTACCCCTTGTCGGTGGGGATGCGGCCGGCGCTGGTGTGCGGCTGGGCGATGAAGCCCTCGTCCTCCAGGGCCGCCATGTCGTTGCGGACGGTGGCCGGTGAGACGCCGAGGTTGTGCCGCTCGGTGAGGGCCTTGGAGCCCACCGGCTCCTCGGTGCCGACGTAGTCCTGGACGATGGCGCGCAGCACCTGCAGCCTTCGCTCACTGAGCATCGCGCGCACCTCCAGAGTCGTCCCTCGGTTCCCACCTGGCACTCGGCGCATACGAGTGCCAGCATCCCCCGGCCCAGTGTACGGCCGCCGGGTACGCCGGGGGCAAGACCGGTCCGCGCAAGGACGGGCCTGCCTTAGCGTCGCGGTATGACCATGACTTGGGAAGAGCTGGGCTGGGAGCGGCTGGCGGGCGGGGTCGGCCGGCTGCGGCTGCCGGTGTGGGACTGCACCGCCGGACTGGTCCTCGGGGACGGTGCGGCGCTGTGGGTGGACACGGGGTCGTCCCTCGCGGAGGGCGCGTGGCTGCGGGCGCGGGCGCGGGAGCTGACCGGCGGCGGTGTGACTCTTCTCGCGCTCACGCACCTCCACTTCGACCACGTCTTCGGGGCGGCGGCCTTCGAGGCGGCCGAGGTCTTCGCCGCAGAGGGGGCGGGCGCGCTGCTCGGCGACGAGCGCGAGCGCGCGGAGCTGCGCGCGGACGGGGTCCGCCAGGGGCTGGACGCGCGGGCGGCCGAGGAGGCCGCCGATGCCCTGGTGCGCCCCGGCCGCGAGGTCCGCGACCGGCTGACCGTCCCGCTGGGCGGCGGCCGGGAGGTGCTGCTGGCGAACGTGGGGCCCGGGCACACCGCGCACGACCTCGCCGTGGTGGTGCCGGGCGAGCGGCCGGCGGACCGGACGGTGGTCTTCTGCGGTGACCTCGTCGAGGAGTCCGATGAGCCGCAGGCGGGCCCCGACGCCGTACCGGAGCGGTGGCCGGACGCGCTGGACCGCCTGCTGGAGGTGGGCGGCGAGGACGCGCTGTACGTCCCCGGGCACGGCGCGGTGGTCGACGCGGCCTTCGTCCGGTCCCAGCGGGACGCGCTGGCGGCGCGCTTCGGCGTGTCGCGCTGATCACCGCCGGAGATCTCCATATCGTCACTCGAATGCGCCAGTACTCCGCCGATCTGACCCCTCCCTGGAAGAAGAAGCCGCCGCCGGTGCCGGAGGTGGCGGCCGAGCCCGGGCTGGTCGTCGAGGAACCGGCAACCGGTTTCTGCGGCGCGGTGATCCGCTGCGAGGCGGGCACGGTGACCCTGGAGGACCGTTTCGGCAAGCACCGGGTGTTCCCGCTCCAGCCCCGGGGGTTCCTGCTGGAGGGGCGGCCGGTGACGCTGGTGCGGCCCGCCGCCGGTCCGGTACGCCCCACCCGTACGGCCTCCGGTTCGGTCGCCGTCGCCGGTGCACGCGCGCGCGTGGCCCGCGCCGGGCGCATCTACGTGGAGGGCCGGCACGACGCCGAGCTGGTCGAGAAGGTGTGGGGCGACGACCTGCGCATCGAGGGGGTCGTCGTCGAGTACCTGGAGGGCGTCGACGACCTGCCGGCGATCGTCGCCGAGTTCGCGCCCGGCCCGGACGCCCGCCTCGGCGTCCTCGTGGACCACCTCGTGCCAGGCAGCAAGGAGTGGCGCATCGCCGAGGCGGTGACCGGCGAGCACGCCCTGGTCGTCGGCCATCCGTACATCGACGTCTGGGAGGCCGTGAAGCCGTCCTCCCTCGGTATCGAGGCCTGGCCCCGGATCCCGCGCGGCCAGGACTGGAAGACGGGCGTCTGCCGCGCGCTGGGCTGGCCGGACAACACGGGCGCCGCCTGGCAGGGGATCCTCGCGCGGGTGCGGTCGTACAAGGACCTGGAGCCGGAGCTGCTGGGATGTGTGGAACGTCTCATCGACCATGTGACCGTGCCCTGAGCCGGTCAAGGTCGTTGAACGCGTCCAGCCCGGTGGACTGTCCCCGCCGACGCGGGGATGTCTCGTCGATGAGCCGGTCGACCCGGCCGAGCAGATCGTGGTCCCCGCAAAGGCGGGGAGGGGTTTTCAGTCCACCAGGTCCCGCACCACCGCGTCCGCCAGGAGCCGCCCGCGCAGGGTGAGGACGGCGCGTCCGGTCTCGTACGGCGCCTGCTCCAGGAGACCGTCGGACAGCGCGCGCCGGGAGGCGGCCAGGCCCTCCGGGCGCAGGAGGGAGAGCGGCACACCCTCCTTGAGTCGCAGCTCCAGCAGGATGCGCTCCACCCGGCGGTCCTCGTCCGTGAGGAGTTCGCGCCCGGCGCCCGGGGAGCGGCCCTCGGCCAGCGCGGCGGCGTATGCGCCGGGGTGCTTCACGTTCCACCAGCGCACGCCGCCCACGTGGCTGTGCGCGCCGGGGCCCGCTCCCCACCAGTCCGCGCCGCGCCAGTACAGCTCGTTGTGCAGGCAGCGGCCCGCCTCGGAGGTGGCCCAGTTGGACACCTCGTACCAGTCGAGGCCCGCCGCGGACAGCATCTCGTCGGCGATCAGGTAGCGGTCGGCGTGCACGTCGTCGTCGGTCATGGGGATCTCGCCGCGGCGGATCCGGCGGGCCAGCCCGGTGCCCTCCTCGACGATGAGGGCGTACGCGGAGACGTGGTCGGGGCCGGCGCCGAGGGCCGCGTCGAGGGAGGCCCGCCAGTCGTCGTCGGACTCGCCGGGGGTGCCGTAGATCAGGTCCAGGTTGACGTGCTCGAAACCAGCCTCGCGGGCCTCTGCGACACAGGCCTCGGGGCGACCGGGGGTGTGGGTGCGGTCGAGGATCTTCAGCACGTGCTGCTTCGCGCTCTGCATGCCGAAGGAGATCCGGTTGAAACCGCCCTCGCGCAGCGCCGCCAGGTACGCCGGGTCGACCGACTCGGGGTTGGCCTCGGTGGTGACCTCCGCGTCGGGCGCCAGACCGAACTCGTCGCGGATCGCCGCCAGCATCCGTACCAGGTCACCTGCGGCGAGCAGCGTGGGCGTGCCGCCGCCGACGAAGACCGTGCGGACCTGGCGCGGGTCGTCGCCGAGCACCTTGCGCGCGAGGCGGACCTCGTCGACCAGGGTCGCCGCGTAGTTGTCGCGGGAGGCGAGCACGCCGCCGCTGCCGCGCAGTTCGGTGGCGGTGTAGGTGTTGAAGTCGCAGTAGCCGCAGCGGGTGGCGCAGTAGGGCACGTGCAGGTAGAACCCGAGCGGCCGGCCGGCGGCCCCGGCGAGCGCGGAAGCGGGCAGCGCGCCGTCGGCGGGGACGGGCTCGCCGTCGGGGAGTGCGGAAGGCATGCCTTCCATTGTCCAGCACGCCGCGACAGTGCGGGGACGCGTGGGGCGGCGGGGCGGGCCGGGGCGCGGTCGGGGCGCGGTCGGGGTGCGGTCGGGGTGCAATCGGGTCACGGGTGGCCCGGGCCACCGGGCCGGGGCCCACGCCCCTGGCCGGA